>NZ_CP021357.1 GCF_003130705.1 Rhodococcus oxybenzonivorans
TCGCGTCGGTCTCTGCCCGGGCGAGGACATCGGCGATAGGCAGTTTCCCGGCCTTCACCGCGGCGAGGAGGTCATGGCGGGCCTGACGGAGCGCGGTGGCCTTCGCCCACGCCGTCGCTCGCTGTTCGGGGGTCAACTCCGGAAAGTCCATACCTGGTCTCCTCCATGGCCCAAATTTTGTCGGCACCTATCTCACCATCACCGCACCGCCGGCGGCGCGGGTTCGCGGGATCCAGCAGGTCCCGCCATGGATCGATACGTGAAACTTCAATTAAAGCAACGAGTTTCAACGACCAGCGAAGGACGCTCAAAGCGATAGCTGTGCGGGAGCGTCAGCTCACGCTACGGTGTCACAACTCGTCCCTTCTGGAAGGAAAGCACCTGTGTCCGAGCGCTCTGCTGCCACCGGCGGCCAGGTTGTCGAGATGTCCGCGGCACGGACAGCCCGCACCCGCGCACTGCTCTCCGGCACCCGTCCGGTCTCGGACGTGCTCGCGCACGCCGACAGCCCAGGCGTGCGAAGTCTGCCCGTCGACCAGCTGATCGCCACGTATCTCCCGAGAGCGGCACTCGGGCCGGCCGCGGTCATGGCCGTGCTGGGGATCCCGGAAGGCAGTCTGGTGGGCGAGCTGACCGCCGAGCAGCGCCGCAAAGTCCAGCGGGAATCGAGATCCAACTCATGAACGGCTGGTAACCAGCGGCGCACAGTTGCAGGCGGAAACCATTGTTCGACGGCCGCAGTGTGGAACCCCTCCGGCCGAAGGGGTTAGGCGACCGGAGGGTCTGACTGTCGCGGCGGGGTTGCGCCCGTGATCACACGGCAGCACCCATCGAATACCCATAATGTCCTGGACTACTCCACGGTCGACCCGTGATGTGCCAGCACGCCACCTGGCGATACGCCTGGCGGTCAGGGTGATGGCAAGCGGCTCGCCGTGACCGAAACCGGTGCGCTCAGGTGCGGGAGCGGATTAACTGGCCTACGGGTGGCAACACACGGGTGCGGCGGCTCGACCATGGAACCACAACGAGTAGTGGAGGTCAGCACATGGCAGGTATCGCGTCGAAGTTCGACAAGGCCTACGAAACCCGTCCGATCGAGGAACTCGCGCAGGCCCCGGTCGCCGCGCCCGAGGGGGTGAGCGAGTCCGACGCCGAACACCTCAAGGCCGCGTTCAACATCAAGACCGTCGCGGACCTGGGCACCAACAAGTTCTTCCTCTGGGCCCAAGCCGTCGCGAAACTCGCCGAATAGACCCCCTCGCCAGGGTCGGGCTGCGGCGTGAGATCCGGGGAGTAGCCACGGGCAACCGTCCCGCCCGACTCTGGTTGCAGAGGAATACCCCCGCAGACCCCTCGAGGCTGCGGGGGTATTCCGTGAACCGAGTCCCAGGTCCGCGCCTGCTGACGGCGGCACCCGGGTGCGCCCGGGGTCAGGTGATCCCGGCGACTTCCTTGGCGATCGCAGCCAGCCGGGTCTGCGCGGCGGAGACGACCCCGTGCCGGTTCTTGTGCGCTTCCTCGTAGGCGACGATCGCCCGGACGTCGGCGGGATCGGTGAGTTCCTTCACCGCCGCCACGGCCTGGGAGACGTTGAGCTCGTCGAAGTCCTCGATCGGCAACTCGCCGGATTCCGGGACACCGGTGGAGGTGCCGGTGCGGACCGAACGCAGGGCGCCCCTCGGCACCCTCGGCGCCCTCGGCGCCCTCGGCGCCTTGCTCGCGGGTGACCTTCTCGGCGGTCTCAAGGGCGGCGTCGCGGCTCGCGGTCAAAGTTTTGACCGCGACGTCCCCGGCGTGCACGCCCCGGCTGAGCAGTTCCCCTAGGGAGGGTGGGGTGGCGCGGACGGTGTCCAGGGCCCGGTCCAGGCCGCGCGCGGACCAGGACACCGGCACGTTGATCAACCGCACCGCGGTCCCGGTGGCCGCCTGCAACGGGGTGCGGCGCAACGCGGCCGGCCCACCGAGCGCCTCTTCGGCCAAGACGGTGGTCAGCCAGTCCACCGTGGCCTGGTGTGCGGTGATCAGCCGGAACGCAAGATTCTCGATGTCTTTGCGGCCCGCGGCGGTGGCAAGGGCTTTGATGTAGCGGGCGCGGTCGAGGAGCTGGTGTTCGAGGGCCAAATCACCGAGTAGCGCTTCGTCGAACGGTTGGGCCTGCTCGACCACCGTTTTCACCGCGGCGGCGGCACGTCCCAGGAACGGCCCGATCAGCTCGGGGATTCCGCCGAGGTCGCGGATCGCCGCGTCGATGGCCTCGGCCCGGCCGCGGGCGTTGTCGGCGTTCTCGAGCAGTTCGCGGCGCACGGCCTCGGTTCTGGCCTGGGCGACTCGGGTCTCGGCGACCTGGATTTCGGTGTTGGTCAGATCCAGGATGGTGCGCAACTGCGTCAGCAGTGTGGCGGTATCGGTTGTGCTCATACGTGTTTACCCCTTTCGACGTGGATGGACGGCTTCGGTTCGGCGCAGGTGCACCGCCCCGTGACTACCCCGACCTACCCTCCGGTAACCGTTACGCGTCTGAGAATCGTTCGGCGCTCATGCGGGTTCCTGCATATGCTCCGGAGGTCCGTCGAGCGAAGGGTGCGAGCATGCCCAACAACACGAGTGCGAAGAAAATCGGTGTGTGCACCAGGCGGTGTTCGTTGACTGCTTACGACTCGCGCTGCCGCTCTGGTGCCCACTTGGAGGGCCTGCGTGTGTGGTTGGTCGCGATGGGGGCGAGGTGGTGTAGCCCAGGGAGGCTGTAGATGTTCAGGGCGAGCTGTGATCGCCAGAGCTTGTGTTTGATCGCCCAGAGCCAGTGTCCGGCGAGCCACAGCCCCATGCCTGCTGCAAGGGTGGGGAATGCTCGTGGATCGGCTGTGTGGGTTGCGAGCCGGAGGAGGCTGACGAGGATGAGGACGGCTCCTGCGAATCGGGCGAGTCCGGAGCCGAATACCCACACGGCCCATGCAGCAAGCGCGGCGAGTGCTAATGCTCCCATTGCGGCACCCTTTCTGGGGTTGTTCGTGTGGGGCGGGCTCACACAGTTCTGCCGGGGCTATTGCGGTGTGGGTGTAGAAGGTCCGGAGGATGAACCGCTGCGGGTGACCGTCATGCACCGCGGCCGATCGCGTCGGTGTTTATCGCGCGTTGCGTAGGGCGTCGAGGAGCCTATCCACGAGGGTGAAGGCGTCGTCGCGGTCGAGGATCACGCTCTGGCCGTAGGTCCAGATCTCGACGCCGTCGACGAGTCCGTCGATGGTGGAGGAGATCGGGTTCGCTTCGATTCCGATGGGGTTGTCGGTGCCCGTATCCGTTTGTTCGGTGTGGTCGTCGAACCCAGCAGCTTCCGGCTGTTCACGGGATCGGGGACCGCCGGACGGGGCGGTTCCTCCGTCGATCTGCTGAAGGTTGGTGCTGGACTGTTCAGTGGTCATCGTTGTGGTGGTCCTGCCCGGTGGTGAGGGAGTGAAGCAGATGTGCGCGTAGAAAGTTCATCAGGATGGTGTTTCCCTCGGTGTCGAGTGCGGTGGTGAGGTCGATCCGCTCGTGTTGGGAGTGGGGGTTGTGTGCGGTGTCAGTCACAGGTTCCTCCGGTTGAGCTACCGGCCGCGTCGAGGACGATCGCGGAGCACTGCGGGTGGTGCGCGACCGCTGCGCGTCCGGCCATGGGTGTGGGTGTGGGTGTGGGTTTGAGTGCATGAGGTCCGTCAGAACAAGGTGATCTGAGATTGGGCGGCGGCGTCATCGGTGCGTTGCTGGTAGGCGGTGGCGAAGGCTTGGGCGGTCCCTTCGGTGCAGCCGATTTCTCTGGCGACCTGTGTCCAGGTGAGTCCGGAGTTGTGGAGTTGGTAGGCGTCGCGTTCGTCGTCGGTGCGCTGGTCGGGGTGGATGCTCACTGGTTGTCTCCTTCGATGGCGTTGCGGCGGTCGGTGAGTGCGCGTTGGCGGCGGCCGAGGTCGCACATGTGCGCGTAGAGCTGGTCCTCGGAAAGTTCCCGAGCAGCCTGGGTGAGTGCGGTTGCTGCGGTGGCGAAGCTGCGCCGGTATGCCTGGCTGAACAGGGCGCGCGCGTAGTGATCGATCGCGGCGTGTTCGGCGCCGAGGGTGGTGATGTTGGCGAGGTGGCGGGAGCGTTCGGATCCGTGATGACCGGCGAGGTCACCGGATCGTTCGAGCGCTGCCCCGACCATCGCCGCATTGTGGGGTGCCCCGCTCTCGATCAGGCCGCGGATCAGGATGAAGAACTCGCGGTGGATGGGGCGCACGAAGTCGGTGGGTTCGAGGATGCCGACGGAGTGTTTCGCAGCTGCCGGGGGTGCCCACAACAACGCGCACAGGAAGAGCGCTTCCACGTCTGCGTGGAGGTCGTCGGCGAAGTCTTGTGGTTGGAGCGGCTCGGTGTCGGCGGACTGCGTCTGTCCGGGGACGAGTGCGAGTGCTGCGCTCACGGGGCGGTCCTTTCGTGTGGGCATGGTCGGCTGGCCGGGATCAGGGGATGGGGTCCTCAGGCGGCGGCCGCGATGACGTCTTTAATGTGTCGAATTCGGAAGCCGGACCAGTGTTGGTTGCCGGCCACGACGACAGGCGCCTGGAGGTAGCCGAGGCTCTGCACGTAGTCGCGGGCTTCGGGGTTCTCGGTGATGTCGACAACCGTGTACTCGATCCCCGCTTTGTCGAATTGCATAAACGTCGCGTTGCACTGATCGCAGCCCGGTTTGGTGCACACGGTGATTGCCACAACTCCCCCCTCTGTCTGAATTTCGATTACGTTTATCTTATCGAAATGAGCGCCCATATCCAAGCCTTCCGAAGTAATTATTTCGGTAATTACACCAGTCATTCATATAACACTTTCCGCGCCATTTTTCGGCACCGACAGCACGCTTCCCCAACAGCGCTTACCTGGGGCTATACCGCCTCCTCACCTGGCCGGGGAGCTGCTTCCCTGGTATTGGCGAATGTTCTGGCGGGGCGGCGGTGCGTCAAGGTGAGCGGGGAAAGTTTTCCGCGATATAAGGGAGCGGGTGACCGCGTGGAGAAGTTTTGCGAGCGGCCTTTGATGCGTGGTCGGCCGGTAGGAGGATGAGAGAAATATGGGGATGGTGCCGGAATTGTTTTGTGTTTCTCTGACCTCTCGGCGTTTTATCTTTTTTTGACCCATTTATTTAGGTGGTGCGGTGCATGGCGGTCACGCTTCCCCCGCCATGCACCGCGTTTGTGGGCTCCTGGGTCAGACGTCGGTTATCTGGGCGCTGGCCGCGGCGGCGGCGACGTCGATCGTCACCTTCTCCAGCGCGGTTCGTGGCACATTCCAGTACCGGCCGTCGTCGCCGCCCAGCTCGGCGATCTTCACCGTGGCACCGTTCGAGAGGACCACGAACAGCGTGGTCGGATCGATACTTCGGGCCTGCTTCACCCGCACCGTGGACCCGGTCGACAAGGGCGCGACCGCGACGATCGGTTTCGCTAACAGTTCCTCGGGCGCGGGCAACAGCACTTCTGGCTGCGCCCTCACTCCGGGGCCGATACCGTCGAGTGGCGTGAGCTCGTAGTTCACTTTCAACCGGCGCACCACCTCGAAGACGCGTCCTGCATGTCTTTGGACGCGACACGGGGGTCGATGATGACTCGGTCGCCCGGCTTGAAGAGTGTGTTCGACATAGTGTTTCGATCTCCTTTGGTAGTGGATACGTGGGGTGCAGGTGGGTTATTCGGGGATCCAGGTCTGGCCGTGGTCGCCGATGAGAGCGGTCTTCCCGGCCGGTGCGGTGTCTGTGTACTGGTGCAGTGCCGTGCGGGCGCGGGTGACCGCGCCGCCGAGGGCATTTGGGGAGTCGCCGGGCGTGTCGACGCTGGCCTCGCCCATTGCCAGGGCGACCGAGTCGCCTCGCGTGTCGTAGAGGCCGACGGCCCAGCTCGTGACGGGTTCCCCGGCCGCCACGGCGGGATCACCGTTGGTGGTGGCCAGGAGGTAGATCGATCGGCCGTCGGGTGCGTAACCGGCATTGCCGGTGAGGGCGTAGCAGTTGCCGCCCGTTGAGGCCACGTCGGGATCGGTGACGCCGATTGCCGCGAGTCGGGTCAGCTCGCGGGCGTAGATTTCCTCCAAGGTGCCGTAGTGGGGGTAGTCGAGCAGCTCGGATGTCTCTTCGACGGGAGCCACGGGTGATGTTGATGTGCCCATGTGAGAGGGACCTTTCGTTCGGAGCCGGACCGCTTGCAGGGCCCGGGTTGTTGTGGTGCGCCGAGCGGGTGGCCGGCTGGATGCGGGAGTCCGTCGCTTCGGCCACACCCCGCGCCGCCGGGTGCCGGTGGTGAGGTTTGTTCGGTGGTCGGCGCGGGGTGTGGCCGACCGCGTTTTCGCGGTGATCGGCTGGCCCACGGGCCGGGGCGGTGGTGTTCCGTCCCGGCCGGTGAGGGTCGGTCAGTCGAGGGCGACCTGATCGGCGGTGCGGGTGCGGGCGATGACTTCCTCGACCTCGGTCAGGGTGTGCCCGTTCTCGGCGAGGAACGCGAAGTATCCGGCGCTGCCCTGCGGACGCCACCGCCACGCATCCTTGACCATCCGCGCTTCCAGACCGGCGAGGACCAGGGCCAGGGTGATCACCTGGGCGCGGTTGTCGCTGGCCTTGTCCACCATCGTCACGAGCGCCTCGGACGTGGCGATACCGGAGTTTCCGAGGATTTCCCCGACTACCTCACCGGCCTTGTGCTCGGTCAGCAATCGCGGATCGGCGGCAAGAGTCGCCGCGACGAACTTCGCTGCCGACTTCGGTGGGGTCTTCCGCGTCAGGAGAGTCCGCAGGAAGTCGCGGCGGACGGTGGTCGCCGCAACGGCTTGCTTATTCAACGCGATGACCTGTCGACGCTCCTTGCGGGCCTGCGCCTTCTCCTCCGTCTCCCGGCGGGCCGCTGCCACGGCCGCGTCCTCGCCGCTCATGCCATCCTCGGCGGGTGCGACGGTGCGGGCGGCGGCGAGGATCGGGGAGAGTGCCACCTGGTACGACGCGTGCGACAGGCATTCGATGTAGTACTGCTCGAGAATCATGCGTTCCTCCATCGGGTCGACGTCCTCGGGTATGAGCCACATGCTGCCATATACCCCAGGGGGTATGTCAAGTACCCCCTGGGGTATCCATACTCGCTAGGTTAATAGGCCCGTCCACCCGGGCGGTGGCACCCGCCGCGGCGAGGGCGGTCATCTCATGCGCCCTTATGGGTAGCCGGGCACCCTCGCCGCCGGCGGGCGAAAGCGGCACTTGGCTGCGCGCGGTTCCCATGACAGCAGGCGAGCCGAACTGGCGCGGATCCTTCTGGTTCCCTCGCCCGCTCGCGTCACGGGCAATCGGCACACTTGCTTTCCTAGATACCCCCTGGGGTACAGTGGGCGAGCTGCCGCAGATACCCCCTAGGGTATGAAGGAGTTTGATATGCGTGAGGTAGACCTCGGTGAATTCGCCGTGAGCTGGGCCGACGGAGTTCCTGTCGTGGATGTGCGCGAGCGATGGGAGTACGTCGACGGGCACGTTCCCGGTGCGCTGTTGATGCCGCTCGGCCAACTCGCCGCTCAGACCGCGGAGATTCCCGCGGGGGACGTCGTCTACGTGATCTGCGCGTCCGGTAATCGCAGCCGGGAGGGGGCCCGGATCGTGGAGGCCGCCGGCCGCAGCGCGGTCTCGGTCGCCGGGGGCACCTCGGGCTGGGCCGCCCTGGGCCGGCCGCTCGACACCGGAGACGGATCGTGAGCGAACCCTCACCCCCGACCTCGCCGATACGCGCTGCCAGCGCTTTCGTTCGGCCATCACCTCGAGGAGGACTTGTATGACCCGCAGTACGGCATTGGGCGTCGACAACCCGGCGGCCGAGCCGATCACCGCCGGCGGTGTGCTCGGCCGGATGGGCGCGACCATGGCCGGGCACACAAAATGGGTGTTCGGCATCTGGCTGGTCCTGCTGGTGGCGCTCGGCGCCGCCGCCCCGTCGGTGTTCAGCTCCCTGGCCGGTGCCGGGTGGCAGGCCAACGGCTCCGAATCGGTGCAGGTGCGTGAGCTCGCGCAGCAGCACTTCGGGGGCAATTCCTCTGCCGCGGTGCAGGTGGTCGTGCACTCGGACACCCGGACCGTCGACAGCCCGCAGATGCAACAGACCCTCAGCGACGTCGGGACCGTCTTCGCCGGCGACCCACGGTTCGGTGCGCTGATCGCACCGCAGCCGGGCATGTCGATCAGCCCGGACGGTCATACCGGCATCCTCATCGCGGGTGCGAACGCGAGCACCGACGACATGGTCAAGGCCGTCGACGACCACAAAGCGGAACTGACCGCCCTCTCCGGCGACGGGATCGAGGTGTACCCAACCGGCGCATCCGCCCTGTGGAGCGATTTCAACAAGGCCAACCACGACGCGATGATTCAGGCCGAATTATTTTCCTGGCCGGTGACATTGGCGATCATGGTGCTCGCGTTCGGGTCCCTCGTCGCCGCCGGGCTGCCGCTGCTGTTGACCCTGGCCGGGCTCGTCGCCTCGGCCGGCGGCCTGGTCCTGCTCAACGAAATCACCCCGATCTCGGTGTGGGCGATGAACTTCGCGATGATGTTCGCGCTCGCGCTCGGGATCGATTACGCCCTGTTCATCGTCGCCCGCTTCCGCGATGCGATCCGTCACGCCTCGTCGCCGCGGGCCGCCGTGGCCGAAACGATGGACACCGCCGGGAAGGCCGTGGTGCTGTCCGGGATCACGGTGCTGGTCAGCCTGTCCGCGGTGCTCCTGGTGCCCGCGCCGGCTGTGCGGACGATGGCCGTCGGGATCATGCTGGCGGTGTTCTTCGTGCTGGTGGCGTCGATGACGCTGCTGCCCGCGGTCCTGGGCACACTCGGCAGCAGAGTCAACGCCGGCTCCCTACCCCACGCCAAGCGGCAGGTACACCGTTCGCCGCGGTTCGCCGCCTGGGGTGAGCTGCTGCACCGCCACCCGTGGCCGTTCGCGATCGGTTCCCTGCTCGTGCTGATCGCGCTGTCGATCCCGGTACTCGGTCTGAAGGTTGCCATGCCCTCGATCGAGGTCGTTCCCACCGACGCCCCGGTCCGCCAGGGCTACGAACTCGTCCAAGCCCAGATGGGTGAGGGCGCACCGGGCATGCTGCAGATCATCACCCCCGCCGCCGAGAGTGCCGAGACCGCGGCCGCGGCCACGGCCACGGACGGCATCGCCATGGTCACCCCGCCGCAGCCCGCCCCCGATGGCAGCGATTACGTGATGCTCCAGGCCATGCCGACCGTCGATCCCTCCGACGCGCAGATGGGCACGATTCTCGACACTTTGCGCGCGGATCTACCCGAGGGCGCGTTGGTCGGCGGCGCACCGGCGGAGAACCTCGATCTGCAGCAGGCACTGAACGACTACCTCCCGCTGATCGTCGGCATCATCCTGATCCTCGGATTCGTGCTGTTGCTGGTGGCGCTACAGGCCCCGCTGATCGCGCTCCTCGGCACCGTGGTCAGCCTGCTCTCGACCGCCGCCGCATTCGGGGTCGCGAAGCTGATCTTCCAGGACGGCCACGGCGCGAGCCTGCTCGGTTTCACTCCCCAGGGCTTCCTCGACGGGTGGGGACCGGTGTTCTTCTTCGCGATGATCTTCGCAATCGCCATGGACTACACCGTGTTCCTCCTCGCCACGGCCAAGGAGCACTACGAGCGGTCAGGGGATCCGAAGGTCGCGCACGTCGACGGTCTGGCGCATTCGGGGCGGGTGATCTTCGCCGCCGCGGCGGTGATGGTGGCGGTGTTCTTCACCTTCGCCCTGGCCGACCCGCTGCCCCCGAAGGAGATGGGCATCATCCTCGGTGTCGCGGTGCTGCTCGATGCGGTGCTGATCCGGTTGGTGCTGCTGCCGGTGCTGCTGCGGTTGACCGGACACGCCGCCTGGTGGTCACCGGCCTGGCTGCGCAAGGTCCTGCCGAAGATCGATTTCTCGCACTGAGAGAAAGAGCCGGGGGGTGGGCCACAGCACACGTTACTCACCCCAGCAGCAATACCCCTGGGGGTACAGTGGTGAGAGGTCTAGGAAAGGAAACCGCCATGGTCGGCGACGAAAACAGCATTGCATTGGTACTCAATAGGCTGCGCCGGGCCCACGGGCAACTCGCCGGAGTGATCTCGATGATCGAACAGGGCCGCGACTGCAAGGACGTCGTCACCCAGCTCGCCGCCGTATCCCGGGCCCTGGACAAGGCGGGCTTCAAGATCGTCGCCACCGGCCTACGCGAATGCCTCACCGGCGAGACCGAGGAAGGCAAGGAGCCGATGACCGAGGCCGAACTCGAAAAGCTCTTCCTCGCCCTCGCCTGAGAAACCGATCCGCCGACGGGGAAAGGTGACATGACCGGCACCCTCTCCTGCTGCGGTTCAGCGCGGGGGATGGTGCCCGGCGAGCCTGCTGCTGCACCGCCGGCGTCCCGCGCCTCACCGCGCGGTGTCCCGCCCCCTCCGGGGTGCTGACCGCGCCGACCACCACCGCTCACCCCAGTACTCGACGGAAAGGCAGACACGCTCATGACACTCGCTCTTTCGACCACCCTGCACACCTCGTTCGCCGACGCGGTCGAACGGACCCGTCAAGCCCTGGCCGAGCAAGGCTTCGGCGTACTCACCGAGATCGACATGAAGGCCACCCTCAAGGCGAAACTCGGTGAGGACATGGAGGACTACCTGATCCTCGGCGCCTGCAATCCGCCGCTCGCGCACCGCGCGGTCACCGTGGACCGGCAGATCGGGCTGCTGCTGCCGTGCAACGTCGTCGTGCGCGCCGACCCCGCCGACCCGGGCGCGGTGCTGATCGACGCGATGAACCCACAGGTGATGGTCCAGGTCGCCGACCAACCCGGGCTCGGTGGCGTCGCCGACGACGCCACCGCCGCGTTGCAGGCCGCCATCGACTCCCTCACCCGAAACACCGGCGACCGGTAGCCCAGACCCGGAGCGTCACACCCGGGGCCGGCAGGGGAAGGAGGATCGTGGACATAGCGGTCGCGCTCGCGCTCGCGCTCGGAGCGATCATCGGCATCCTGCTCGGCCTCCTCGGCGGCGGCGGGTCGATCCTGGCCGTCCCCGCCCTGGTCTTCGGCCTCGGACTGAGCCTCGAGGAGGCCATCCCTATTTCCCTGCTGGTGATCGGTGTCGCCTCCCTCATCGGTGCCATCCCGAAAATTCGTCAGCACCAAATCAACTGGCGCATGGCCGGCGTCTTCGCCGCCTGCGGTATTCCTGCCACCTTCGCCGGCAGCGCGGTCGGGCGCCTGCTGCCGCAATCGGTGGTCATGATCGGTTTCGCCGCGGTGATGGTCGTCGCCGGGATCCGGATGCTGATGGACCGAGGCGACACCGGCACCGCCTGCGCGGTCGGGGACTCGGGGATCGATTGGCGCCGCTGCGCCCCCCGATCCATCCCCGCCGCGGCCGCGGTGGGCTTCCTCACCGGCCTGTTCGGCGTCGGCGGCGGCTTCCTGATCATCCCCGCCCTGGTGCTGATGCTCGGCCTGCAAATGCCAGTCGCGATCGGCACCTCCCTGGTCATCATCGTCGCGAACTCGGCGGCCGGTCTGATCTCTCACCTGAGCGGCGCGAGCATCGACTGGGCGATCACCGCCGCGTTCGCCGGCACCGCCATCGCCGGGTCCCTGATCGCCAGTCACTTCGGCACCAGGGTCGACACCGACCGGCTGCAGCGCTGGTTCGCCTACCTCGTCTTCGTCGTCGCCGCCTATGTGCTGGTCGACACGATCTTTCTCCGCTGAGGAGGGCGGGAGCCGACCACCACACGTTTCACCTATGCCCTCCCGGGTATGCGGCCTACAGAGAACATGTGAGGAAGGTACGAGAATTGGACGTGTCGATCATCGAGACTTCGAGCCTGGGCGACCGCAGCTACCTGATCAGCGACGGCGCTATCGGCGTCGTCGTCGACCCGCAACGCGACATCGACCGGGTGCTTGCCCTGGCACGCGACCGCGGCGTGCGGATCACCCATGTCCTCGAAACGCACATCCACAACGACTACGTCACCGGCGGCCTCGAGCTCTCCCGCACCACCGGTGCCGAGTACGTCGTCCCCACCGGTGACGACGTCGGATACCAGCGGCGAGCCGTGTCCGACGGTGACCTCATCGATGCCGGCCCCATCCTCCTGCAGGTGATGCACACCCCCGGCCACACCCACCACCACGTCAGCTATGTGCTGCGGGAGACCACCGGCGGCATCCGCGGAGTCTTCACCGGCGGATCGATGCTCTTCGGCACCACCGGCCGCACCGACCTCCTCGGCAAGGAGCACACCGAGGAGCTGACCCACGCCCAGTACCACTCGGTGCGCCGCCTCGCCGCCGAGCTGCCCCCGGGCACCGAGGTGTACCCCACCCACGGGTTCGGCAGCTTCTGCGCCGCCACCCCCGCCACCGGGGACTCCTCCACCGTCGGCGAACAACGCGAGACCAACCCGGCGCTGACCCAGGACGAACAACGCTACGTCGACGAACTCCTCGCCGGCCTGGCCGACTACCCGGCCTACTACGCGCACATGGGCGTGCTCAACACCGAAGGGCCGCCCCCGGTCGATTTGTCACTGCCCAAACTGGTCGACCCGGATGAGCTGCGCCGCCGCATCGAGGCCGGGGAATGGGTGGTGGACCTGCGTGAGCGCACCGCCTTCGCCGCCGGCCACCTCGGCGGGACCCTCGGGTTCGAGCTGTCGGACTCGTTCGTCACCTACCTCGGCTGGCTCTACCAGTGGGGTGCACCGTTGACCCTGATCGGCGAGAACGAAGACCAGGTCGCCGACGCCCGCCGTGAACTGGTCCGCATCGGCATCGACGACCTCGACGGCGCCGCGGTCGGCGAAATCCACACCCTCGTCGCCGGCACCGCTCTGCGGTCCTACCGGGTCGCCGACTTCGCCGCCCTCTCGGAGAGACTGCCCGAGCAGGACATCACCGTCCTCGATGTGCGTCAACGCAACGAATACGAGACGAGCCACATCGACGGGGCGATCAACATCCCGCTCCACGAACTCGCCGACCGCCTCGGGACTCTCCCCGACGGGGAGATCTGGGTGCACTGCGCCTCCGGCTACCGATCCTCCATCGCCGCCTCGATGATCGACCGACCCGACCGCACCACCGTGTTGATCAACGACGACTTCGACAACGCGAAGGACACCGACATCACCAGCACGACATAGGCGCCCGCTGTCCCCGAGGTGCTGATTGCTTCTCACGAGCCGGGGTACACGAGAGCGGATGCCGCAACAGGAGGACGACATGGTCGGACCCGCACGTCAGACCACCGCCACCCCCACCCGGGGGATCGCGTTGCCCGGCATCATTCTCGGCATCGGCCTCGGCGGCTTCGTCGACGGGATCCTGCTGCACCAAGTGCTGCAGTGGCACCACATGCTCACCAGCACCGACACCGACAACGTCGGCATCGACACCTACCCGGCCGACACCGTGCACGGACTGCAGATCAACACCGTCTGGGACGGGCTGTTCCACACCTTCACCTGGCTGGCGGTCCTCGTCGGCCTCGGGCTGCTGTACTCCCGCGTCACGCATTCCCGCGGCCGGATCTGGGCGTCACGGGTGCTCTGGGGATGGGTCCTGGTCGGCTGGGGACTGTTCAACCTCGTCGAGGGCGTGATCGACCATCACCTCCTCGGCATCCACCACGTGCGCGCCGGCGAGCACCAACTCTGGTGGGACCTCGGCTTCCTCGCCCTCGGTGCCGTCCTCGTCGCCGGCGGATGGCTGCTGCAACGCAGCGCCGCACCGGCGCAACCGAGTCCGGACACCACCGCGCCGCGATGATCTCCGCACACGACGCGCACACCACCCATGCCCTCGGTCCGGGCACCGTCGTGGCCCTGCTCCTGATCGCAGCCGTGGCCGCCGTCTATCTCGTCCTCGCCGTGCAGCGCAGCCGCGAACCCCGGGGCTGGAGCCTCTGGCGGACCGCCAGCTTTCTCACCGGCATCGTCCTGCTCGTGCTGGCCGTGACCCCGGCCTTGTCCCCGTACCCGGTCGGGGACTTCCGTGGCCACATGCACCAACACCTGCTGCTGGGAATGTACGCCCCACTCGGCCTGGTGCTCGGCGCACCGATCACCCTGCTCCTACGCTCGATCTCCCCGGTGCACGGCCGCCTCATCGGCCGGGTGCTGCGGTCCCGCCCAGCACATTTCCTCGCCCACCCCGTCGTGGCCCTTGCCCTCTCCGTCGGCGGCCTCGTCGCCCTGTACTTCACCCCGCTGTACACCGCGACCACCACCGACGAGGCGTTGCACCTTCTCGTGCACGTCCATTTCCTGCTGGCCGGCTGCCTGTTCGCCTGGGTCATCGCCGGCCCGGACCCCGCCCCACACCGCCCCTCGGTCCCGGTCCGGCTGGTGGTGCTCGGTGTCGCGATCGCCGGACATGCCGTGATCTCTCAACTGATGTACGCCGGGATCTTCGTCCAGATCCCCGTCCCGACCGACCAGCGTCAGGGAGCCGGGGAGCTGATGTACTACGGCGGCGACATCGCCGAACTACTCCTCGCCGTCGCGCTGCTGCTCACCTGGCGCCCGCAACGACAGCCGACACGCCAGATCAGGACCTTCGCGGCTTCCGCAGCGACGTGAGCATCCCGACGCCGAACGCGCCACGGGAGCCGCGCCGCGCGTCCCGCCGTCGAGGAACTCGACCATCCTCCGCCGGTTTTACGTCGAGCTCGTGCGAGTTTGACGCGTCGGACGACCGAGAATCCACGAACTCGCACGCTTTTTGACAACTGGTGACACGGTGATGCTCCACCCTCAAGGGTTTCGAAGTTCAAAATCCTCAGCATCGGTGAGGACGGCCATGCACTCATCGAGTCCCTACTGGACAGCCCAGGAAAATACGCGTTCAGCGTCGCCTTGAAGTTTCTCGTCCCGCCTGCGGACTCCCTCCGAGGCTAAATGTCGGAGGGACGATCTACTCTGACAACCGCGACGAGCAACAGGTCGCCACTCACTGCCCAGACCGCTGATCTGATCACGGTCCTGATCCGCGGTGTACCGCGGATTGGCAGGGGTGGCGGCCTGTTTCTCTTTGCGATCTTCGGGGGTGAACCCGCCACCACCGGCCCGCACCTAAAGGGCCCACTCATTTGGGTAGCTGTACCGATCCGCCTCCGGCAGCCGATACACAGCGCAGGAGGGGGTTGCTTCATTCAACTGAGCCCGTTTCCGACCAAGGAGTCGCCATGTTGGACCTGGGATTTTTCTACGCTTTCCCTCAGTTCACCGACGCCTGGGTGGCAATAAGCATGTGGTGGCAGTCGCTTCCATTCACCTAACCCCGGAGGCGATGACGGTTGTGATTCCGATCCCCCCGTACGGGTTGGGCGACAGCTGGATGGTGTGGACACCTTGGCTGGTGCCCATAGTTCTCTGGTGGAACTCCTGGCACTGACCCAGTACCTACGTGCGTGCCGCTGGCGACGGCTGGGCGGTGACGGCTGCGTGGTGATGGCGCTGTCCTGAGCCTTCTACCTGCGTAGCTCCCAGGTCACGGGCACAATCGGGCGTATGCGGCTGATCGCGCCCATGCTGGCCACGGCCGGCGCACTCCCGGACGACCCGGCGGAACGGCCGTGGAGTTTCGAGATGAAGTACGACGGGTGCCGGATGCTGGCCTCGGTGGGCGGGGGCCGGGAGCCGGTGCTGTGGACCCGCGCCCTGAACGTGGTGACACCCTCGTATCCCGAGATCGCCGAGGCATTGACGGCAGCGTTCGGTGGCCGCGGGCGCATCGTTCTCGACGGGGAGATTGTCGTGCTCGATCACGGCCGGCCCTCGTTCGGACTGCTCCAGCGGCGCCTGGGTGTAGCCCATGCCACGAAGCCGCTGCAACGTCGAATACCTGTGACGTT
Organism: Rhodococcus oxybenzonivorans; assembly: GCF_003130705.1. Taxonomy (NCBI): domain Bacteria; kingdom Bacillati; phylum Actinomycetota; class Actinomycetes; order Mycobacteriales; family Nocardiaceae; genus Rhodococcus; species Rhodococcus oxybenzonivorans. The sequence continues at coordinate 15,929 of NZ_CP021357.1, forward strand.
TCTACCCTTTGACGTTCTGGTGCTCGGCGACCTGGATCTCATGAGCGCGTCGTACCTGGATCGGCGGGCGGAGCTGGCCGTGCTGGATTCGATCATCCAGGACGTCGGCGGCCTTCCCATCACGGTCCCTCCGCACTGGGAGAATCAGAGCAGCAAGATCATGCTCAATGCGGCGAGAAGCGCTGGCATGGAGGGGATCTTGGTTAAACGATCGACCTCGATCTATCTTCCGGGCCAGCGGAGCAGATCCTGGATCAAACACGCAATCCGCACGCGCAGCTCGGTTTTGGTGATCGGGTTCGTCGGCTCGAGCCGTTCGGTCGCGGCACTGATCCTCGGAGCGTACGACGCCGAGAATAGATTAATCCAGGTGGGTTCCGTTTCTTCCGGGCTCACGGTGCCGATGCGCCGACAGCTCCGGGAGGACTTCCGGCCGCTGGAGCGCCCTAGCAGCCCTCTCACGGACCCGTCAGCAGCCGCGGAGACCTTCCCTGGGATTCAGTGGCTCACTCCTCGGCTGGTCGTGGACGTCGCCTACAGGGCGCACACGGCCGGTGGGCTACGGCATCCCTCTCTGAAGGGCCGGCGCTTCGACGTCGATTTTCAATCGGTTCGTGCGGAGGACCTGTAGGCCGGCCAGAGGAAAGCCGCCGACACCTTCCTCGGCGTCAGCGGCTCCTAATCCCCTACGCCTGGAACGCTACGCAATGTAGGTCTTACCCGGCTCGGGGGTGACAGTGACGCCATATCGCCTCTCGGCAAGCGGTCGCTCGCAGCGACTTTTCTGGTGTGGTACCCGGGGTATGAGCGCCACCGTCGCCCTCTTCAACATGGGCCGAGCTGGCGGTATTCCGGCGGGGCTCACTGCCGCTTCGGAAGGTTCAGCTGCTCACGGGGCCTGTCCATGATTGATGATGCCGTGAGCAAGGGGATTCGGTGTATGCAGCGGGTCCGGCCTACCGATGAGAGGGTGATCGGTGAGTGGCTCACCGAGGATGGCCAGGCCGCCGCGGTGCAGGGTCAGTCCGGTGATCGACGCAACCAGCACAACTGTCTTGTCGTGGACCAGAAGCATGATCTTCGATGCGGCGACATGATCTGCCCGGAACTTCCAGATCCCCCGGCCACGCTCCCACAGTTCCTGTGACGTGAGACCTGGGGCGTAACCGACGTGAGTTCGGCCGAGAGGGTCGTCGGGTTCGGCGGGTGAGACTGTGGGGAGCGTGACCCGTAAGGCCGCTAAACGCGCGGGAAGCTGCTTCGGCCGGAACCGCCGCAGCTCGGACGACGCTCCTCTCTCACGGTCACGGACGATGTGATCGAAGCTGGGGTAGTGCCGATTCGCGAGGTTGACCGGAGGCAGCGCACCGGTCGCCGTGAACCGCTGTTGTTCACAGAATTGCACGCGCCGCTCGAAATCGTCATCTAGGGCAGCGTCGACAATATCGAAGCCGAGCTTCTTCAACGCCCATCCGATCTGGATGGAATGCTCGCCGGGAACATACCGGTCATGAAAGCGGCCGGCATCTTCCGGCACAGCCGAGTGCATCTCCTCCCGGCAACTCTGCGGCAGCGCGTCGAGGATGCGCAGCATGCACGCGCCGAGCAACCTCGATGCCGGGTAGCTCAGCATGGGACGATGCTCGACGGTCGCAATAGCGACGTACAGGCTCACCATCCGCACGAAGTACGCCTCCACCAGCGGGAAGATCTCTACCCACCACTCGACTGTGTCGGCCGCTCTGCCGCAGAAAAGGGCGTAGTGCGGGCTGTCGTCGAGGATGCGGACCGCGGCCGCGGCCGAGTCCTCATGCGCGTCGAGGATCAGCCGCGTGTGCTCTGTGACCTCGCACTTGTCGCACGGGTCCGCGAGTACACGAAAGGTGGATTCACTGCTCCGGAACCTGCGGTGACCGCAACTGTAAACAACGCAGCCAGGGGCCACGCAGTACAGGCATGCGTGGAGGTCCCCCTTCTTCCACGTCGCGTGTGATCGCCGCTGCAGCGGTGTTTCTCGCCACTCGTGTCCCACGGGGCATCGCCACCACAGCATCTCGTGCGAAGAGGCCGAGATCGAATCAAGATCGACCCCAGCATTGCGGGCCCGATGTAGTTGCTGAAACAGCTCTGGGTGCTCGTCTTTGAAACGCATACCCCCCCTTGAGTTCTATTGGTAAAGAGACTTTCTCTTGTATCAATTGCGCGAAATTGCACCCGACGCAACCCATTGAAAGTCGCTGCGACCCTTGAATGAAGCGCTAGGCCAGCAAGGTCATGAACCCTATGAGGAAGACCCCCAGGCGACCGAACAGCACCGGGAATTCAGTGCTTATCTTCATCCGGAAGATGACACCTCTGGACGAGAGGTACCCGATTGCGGCGGCGATCGCACCGAGAACCATCAGGTGCCATGCCAAGGGAGCGAGAAAGTTCGTCATGGCGCGAACGGTAGCCAAACCTCGGGAGTCCCGAAGAAGGTTGTTGCTTGCCTTGACCAGCAGCGATGCCGTACGGCATCGCTGAGCCTAACAAAGACGACAAAATGTCGGGCGTGTCGAGACGCTGATGCTGCCAGTACTGTCATCCGGTCTGTACCGGAGACTGAGGAGTGGAATCTGTGGCACGCAGGGTCGTAGTTGAGATGGTCGACGACATCGACGGCACCGCCTTCGGTGAGGACGGCGAGAGCATCCACTATGCGGTCGACGGCGTCGAGTACGTGATCGACTTGAAGGACGATGCGAAGGAACTCCGCGAGACCTTCGAGTACTACATCGCGCACTCCACCCGGGTCGGCGGCCGCAAGCACCGCTCCGACCGGCCGGACAACGCCACTGCCGGGAAGCGGCCGCGGGGCGAAACGCAGAAGATTCGCGCCTGGGCGCTCGAGCAGGGCTACGAGCTCTCCTCCCGCGGCCGTATCCCCACTGAGGTCGAGCAGGCCTTCCACGCCGCCCACTGAAGCTCCGAGGCTGATGTCGCGGCCTTCTCGCACCTCGATCGTGCACAGGCACCCCGGTCCGAATGGACCGGGGTGCCTGTTTAACCGGGAGTTTTGCAGGTCCTCTTAACCCGGGGTGTTGCGGGGATCGGTGGCAGGCGGAACAGAGTCCTTAGCCCTGATCTTTCCATCCACACCGTGGATGTTGAGTTCAGCGCCGGCGGAATTTGCACGACCAAGTTCACGAGCCTTGGCGATGCTCTCCTTCTGCGTCCCGGTCACAGCACTTGCCCGGGAGTTCCCTTCGACCTTGACCTTCCAGGCATCGCCACTTTTCACGACGTGGATGTTCTTCTTGGTAGCCACGCGCTCTACCGCCCAGGCTTCGTCGTGATGGTGACCTTGCGAATCGGACCAGGCACGCTGATCGTCTTCTTCTGGCCCGGGCGGATAGTGATTCGACGGATAGTACCCATGTGCACAACTCCTAAGGGCAGCTATCCAGACCAGAATCTCCGCCCCGCATCTTGCGGTCTTAGAGCCACGAGGTATGGTCATCTGTGCATCGGCAAAATGCAGATAAATACACACCTCGAAACTTTCAGTCCCCCCGAGTTGTTTCGAGGTTTTCTGCTGTCTCCAAATTAAGTTAGCACCCGATTTCAACATTTCCGCTTTACTTGAGACGAACGACCGGCATTTATGTGCCCGACGCCCTACTCGTCAGTACGTTCTCCCTGCTCACGGCATCTGAAAATTGCCCATGTGCCATTCGTCACATAGCAGAAATCCCGTAATGCCCCCTGTCGGTCACCTGTGCCAAGCTCGGACACCGCAAGGGTGAATGTCCCGGAAGTGGACTTCGAGCCGTCAGATTTGACGCCAGACGCCTCAAACGAAACTTGGTACAGAAGACCGAACGGAGACTTCGATGCCGAGCTGCATAGCCGATTTGACACAAAATTCTGACAAGGCTATATCTGCTCGCAGCAGCAATGCATAGACATTTTTACGGCTGCTCCACAGAACTTCACGGAGTAATAGATCCGCGAATTTGGCGTTGTTCATGGAGTGCCGAGATCTCCGCATCCGGCCCTTCGGCACAGCAGTCGCCGTCCATGAGACAACGCCTCTATTGCGATGTGGCCGAGAGATGCCGGTATAGCGTGGCGCGGCCAATCCCTAGAACTGCTGCGATTTCAGTTTTCGGGGTTCCCGCCTCGACCATCTGTCGGATGTGACGTGCCTTCGCCGCATCGATCGCCTTGGGCTGCCCGCCGATCCGGCCTCGTGCCCGGGCAGCGGCGAGACCGGCAACCGTCCGCTCTTGGATAAGCGCCCTCTCGAATTGCGCTAAGGCACCGAATATTTGAAAGATCAGCATCCCGCCAGGAGATGAAGTGTCGATCGTCTCCGTGAGCGATTTGAACGCCACCCCGCGGGCCTGAAGGTCTTCGACCGTCTCGATCAGATGGCTCAACGATCGCCCGAGCCTGTCCAGGCGCCACACTACGAGGGTGTCGCCGGCGCGAAGATGCCCGAGTAGGTCCAGCAGTTCGGGGCGGTCCTTCTTGGCACCGCTCGCCACTTCCTCCCAGACTCTCGAACACCCGGCGGCCGCCAGAGCGTCCCTCTGCAAATCCAGCACCTGATCGGTGCCACTTACCCTCAGATACCCGAATACGGCGCTCACAGGCGATGACTGTCCCAGAAACGTCTGACACCCTCCAGTGGGCACCCAAGAGGGTGAGACAGGTTTCTGAGACACATAACAATTCGGTAACGCTCCCCATCGATTCGACTCCTGGACACCTGCCGAGCAGCCGTCGGTCTCGTTCGGCCCACTCGCGGCCGCACGCACTCGATTCCCGTCCGGTGTCTCAACTCCGGGCGTCTCAGTAATGGTCGAATGAGAGACAACCCGAAACAGCGCATAACTATCCAGAGCGGACCCAACTGGTGTCCCGTTCGCCGTCCCGATTCGGGATTCCTTCACCGGACGGGGTTACCGGGACCCGTGCAGCTCAGCTCGTTCGGGACATGGGCCGGCGACGGGAAGCGGCCGAGGACGCTATCCGCAAAATCATCCGGACGGCCCGCAGACGCGCACACGAAAGAACCCCCAGGTTTCCCTGGGGGTTCTTTCACTATTCGTATGTCCTAGAGGGAGGCACTCGGCCCACGATCCTCAATGGCTCTGTGGTAGACACCGTACATGCCTACGGCCTCCTACGCAATGACCCCTGCCGATGCGCAGGCTATCGAGAAATGCCTCTCGCCTGGTCGAGTTGGGTCATATCACCCTCCGCTGGTCACCTGCGATCAGGGCGAGGATCCGCTGGCTGCTGCTCTTAGGCTCTATCGATGGAATGCCGAGATCGCTGCGGCCCTGTGGACTGTGATGCACGTTTTCGAAGTCACCGTACGGAATGCTGTGAGCGATGCTGTGACCCAGGTCCACGGACCGAATTGGACTCACGACGCCTCCTTCCACGCGAAACTTCCACCCGCGCCGCGTGACAGAAGCACGAACCGGCCCGCCGGGTACGGCGCACGGGAAGATCTCCAGAAGCAGAGCCGTCTCCATCCGACACCGGGCAAGGTGATTCCCGAACTGAAAATGGCATTCTGGGAGAAGATGTTCACTCAACGGCATGATGCCGATTTCTGGAATAGCTACCTCTGCACCGTCTTTCCGAACGTTGATTCCGCCGAACCTATCCGCGATCACCGCAATGCGCTGCGCACGAGGTACGAACGGGTGCGCAGGATCAGAAATCGTATGGGACATCATGAACCCATCTCGGACACTTCTCGATTCGACTTGTCCCAGTGCTACACGGGAATGATGGAAGTTCTGTCCTGGCGTTCCAGCGAGATCCATGCGTGGGTTGCCGATGTAGAGAATGTTCAAGAGGTTCTGCTGCGTCGCCCGCGTTAGAAACGCCGTCTCGCTGACCCTGCGGGTGAAGTCATCTCCCGATGATGCAGGATGCGCCCCGCAAGCGATCCCTTGTGGTGTCTCATGAGACCAGCTCCCGGTAACGACCGAAGCTGAGACGGTCGCGGTATCGGTTGTTTCCGAGGTGCAGCAACCCTGTCGCCGATCGCGGCGTGCATCGACTCGATCGTGGACTTCACTGATCCATGCGTGGAGATCTTGACGCTCGATTTCCATCGGCAACTGTATGCGGCCCAAGGGACCAGCATCTGAATGCAAGCAATACCAGCATTGATTGCATTCGAGGGGACCTCCTCGTCGAAGGGTGTCCTGTCCTAACTGGATCCGGTTACATCGAGCATCAGCGCGTTCAGCTTCGGTACCGTCGTCTCCCCGCCCAGGGTCGTCGAGTATGTATGCGAACCGACTACCTCGACGTACATGGTCACGAAGTCCCCGGATACCACATTTGTCAATATCGGCACCGCCCCGGTGACCACGGTGTTGTTGTCGTAGAGGAAGCTGTAGTCCTGTGGCGCAGCCATTGTGTCGGCCCTGAACCGCTCGGGTCCGGTCACCGAATCGAACTGGGTCACATGCCCGTACACAACCAGCTTCCTGCCCTTGTTCGCATCCGGATTCTTCATCACCAGCGCGAAATCCCGGTCACTCAGCGTCTCGTACGTAGACCGATCCCACTTCGCAGCCTCGATCGCAGCCAGCCGAGCCTTCTCCGCGTCAATCGCGGCCTGTCGCTTGGCCTGCTGCTCCTCCTGCTGCCGGCGGGCCTGCTCCTGCTGCGCGGTCCTCGCCGCCACCTCCTCCGGGGTCATGGTCCGGGTGATGCGGGCCGTCGTCGAGTTCCGCGCGGCGTCCGCGGCCGATGGCGAATCGTAGTCATTCACCGTCGCGGCAACGCCCAGAGTGACGATCAGCACGGCGAAGATGCCACCGACGATCCACGGCCAGTTCCGCTTTGGAGCATCAGGTTCACGAGGCGCCCACGGCGGCGTGAACGGTTTCTTCGGCGGCTTCGGAGACTGACCTGCAGTGGGTTGCCCCAACTGGCCCGGTTGCGGCCCCTGCGGGCGCTGCGGCCCCTGCGGGCGCTGCGGCTGCTGGGGGTAAAACGGATTCGACATGTGGGTTGACTTTCTCACGAGAAGGGCTGGTCAGGCTGCCTAGTAGTTCACAGTTGTGTCACCCAGCCACGGTCAGCACATCCGCGACGCGGCGATCAATGATGATCCGGGCAAGGCACCGACTGCCCTCGGTGACACGGACATCGGGGTGGGTGTGGTCACCGACACCCACCAGAGGCAGACATCGGTTACTCCTCCTTGAGCTCATTCATGCCATCGAACCAGGTAACGCCGTCGACGGCCGACAAATCCTGGATCGTCGCATGAGAATTGCCTCCCGGACTTGGGACCACGGCAGCGGCGGAAGGGCCGCTGTGGTCCACACGACGAGCCGTTGGCCAGTCTGAAGGGGCGGAAGGAATTGGAACCGCTCATGGGGCATGACTGTCTCAGAAACATCCGACCGCCCTCGAGCAGGCAATTCAGTGCCTGAATCAGGTTTTCACGACCGGTGTTCTCGCACATCAGCAGGCCCAGTTGGCGGCAAAATAGGGGTCATGAAGAGCGAGCTGTGGCAGGACTACGAAGAGGTAGCAAACTTCCTGCTAGATAAGGTCGCCGCCGAGCTAGGGCTAGAGCGAGTTGAGGGCAAGCAGACGCTCGTCGGTGACGTTGGTACGTCCTGGGAGGTCGACGGCAAAGGTGTGAAGCTCGGCGACGAAGGAATTGTCCTTATCGAGTGCAAACGGTACCCCAAAAGGAGAGTTGATCAGGCGACCGTGGGCGGATTCGCCTTCCGGATTCAGTACCTCGGCGCGTCAGGTGGGATCCTCGTCAATCCGCTAGGTACACAGGAAGGTGGCCGCATTATTGCTGTGCAACGGAGATCATCGAGGTTCATCTCAAGCCGGACTGCACGCGTACCGACTACGTGTTGAGCTTTCTGAACAGGTTTTCCTCGGGGTAATTGACTTCGGCCGGGGCACGGACCATGCGAGCGTCAAGGTGGTGAAGGAAGCCGACGAGGCATCGTGAGTGTGTCGTGTCTCATTTTGCAGCAATCATGAAATGCCGCGCCTGCCCAACTAACACATTTCCGGCCACCGAGCTGCGGTTGTTGGTCGACCCATCTACACCCAAGTGCGAGCACTCGCCCACCCACCCCACTGGCCGCGTGCGGCCCACCCGCCTTCGATGCCCAATCGAAGCACCGTGCCGCATCTCGGCGCTTCGGTGTCTCGAAAAGGGCCGTTTCTTGGACACCCACCGGCGCGTCAGTGGCCGCAACGCGAGCCGAGCGACCACCACTGGGCCTGCGGATACCCTCACCGAATGCCTGCTTCTTTTACCTGGATGGGACTTCTATCCCTCGCCGTATCGATAACCTCGCTCAGCGTCACCATCGCCATCTTCTTGCTGGGGCGTCGCCTGTCTTTTCGGCAGCAGCGCGAACGCGTGGGCGAGCTTGAGAACGATGCATGGACGGTACTCAAACGCGGTGTCGAGGCCCTGCTCGAGCACCCTCAGCCCGACCCCGCGCTCGCGCAGCTCGGCGCCGAGAGTGATCAGGTGCAGCACCGACCTGCCGAGGCGGTCGAGTCGCGTGATCACCAGCGTGGTCGCCGTCGCGGAGCAGCTTGAGCACAAGATCCAGCTGCGGGCGCGACGCCTTCGCGCCGCTCGCGTGATCGATGTAAGTGTCCTCGGCCGCCACCCCGGCCCGGCGCAACGTGTCGACCTGATGATCCGGGTTCAGATCCGCGGGGGACACCCGCGCGTAGCCGAGCAACATGCGTCGACAATACCCCGACCACCCTGGTTTTCGACGTCGAGAGCCGACGTATTTACCCTGAATAATGGCTATTCGTGATGGTGTTGAAAAACCGAACCAGCCCGTGCCATCGTTGCCTCCTCACGGCACTGCTGTGTCGCCGGAGCCATTGCAACTCTGATCGTCTGCTGAATTGCCACGCCGGGGCCCGAGCCCCCAGCCAGCGACGAGCTCGACCGGTATCGACACGCCGACTGTCGGCGCGCGCGGCGAATCGAGGGATCTGTCGGCGACCGGGAACGGTAGAAGAATCGACTGGGGCCCAGCGCCTGTCGCTCACGTAACTCATAGACCGATTACGGTCATCAGTCGTGATTTCCGCAACTTGGAGCCAGATTCTGAATGCTTCGCATCTAGATAATGGCGAACACCCGAGAGGGGTTGGCCGCCGCCCGCGCACGCGGCCGCAAGGGCGGCCGGCCGTCGAAGCTGAGCCCGGATCAGATCGGACTCGCTCAACGCCTCTACGACGCCGGCGAGCACACCGTCGCCCAGATCTCGGGCATGCTGAAATTGCCGCGCACCACGGTATATGGACATCTGAACAAACGGCAGATGGACCGCGCACCGGCCGAGCAGGCGAGCGCCGTGGTCACCGATCCTCCAGTCCGCCCGCCTCGGACGTGCCCGACCTGCGGACATGAGCCGACCACTCGCGCCGAGGCAGCACACCAACGTGCCGACCTCGCGGTGACCTGGGTCCACGCCGACCCCAATCGCCGGGGAAGGGTCATCAGCCGCCACCACTGTCGGCATTGCGAACCCGGGCAACCAGCATTCGACATCGCCTGCAGCGTCTGCGGCGACGGACCCATCATCGCCGGCGCGCTCGCCGAGCAAGCGAAGAACGGCAACCTGGCCGAGCCCGTTCGACGATGGCTCACTGCAGCGGAATGGGCAGTCACCCCGGATCTCTTGTGTCCGGGCCACGCATATGCCGCTGACTGATCCCTGGGCGACCACGCTGGCCTACCTGGTGCCGCCAAGCCGAACTGGCCGCCACTGGGACCATACCGTTGAGATGTCGCGATAGCTGTGCCGCAACGGGGCTGCGGTAAGGCAGCTATGGCGGCTTCCGCGACGAGCAACAGGTCACCGACATGCTGCGCAATCTGCTCGACGAACGCTCAGATCGAGGACGGCCGAGGAACTGAAAGGCCCGCTCCCCCAACCATTTTCACTATCCGATAAGTGTTATCAACTAGCGCGGACGAGGCACGCCCGGCGTCCGTTGTCGCGCTCCGCGGCAGTATCCGACGCGGAAGGGCTTACCCATCTTCCGGATTGTTCCGGATCGCGGGGGTGCAACGGGACGGTTCGCGGGACATCTCTAGGTAACACCGGTGAGCTGGACGGGTATTCATCCGATGTGGTGTTCCGTTGGTGACGGCTTACGGAGCAAATCAGGGGGTTTCCATCTGCGGCGTTGTGTGTCTTCGTGTGCGTGGGCATTGCCGCAATCTGGGGGTGTTACCGGTGGTGGGGTTGGTGTGTTGTGGTCAGGAAGTGGTCGATGTCGACGATGAGGAACAGGGCGGTGGCGGTGGTCACCACGTGGGCGTGGTCGTTTTCGATGGTGGCTCGCAGGTGTAGTTTGCGGCCGTCGCGGGCGTGGATGTGGGCGCGGAGGGTGTAGGGGGTGTCGAGCAGGACCGGGGCGAGGTAGTCGATGGCGAGGTGGCGGGTGACGGCGAGTTCTCCCACGGTGTAGAGCAGGAATCCGAACAGGTCGTCGAGGACGGTGGCGACCGCACCGCCGTGGGCGATCGTTGGGGCGCCGACGTGGCGGGAGTCGAAACGGTGATGGGCGTGGACGCCGTGTGCGTCGCGTCGGACGCGCAGCTGGTGGCCGTGAGGGTTGGCCGGTCCGCAGCCGAGGCAGTGGTCGTGGTGAGGCGGCAGGTCGGCGGATCCGGACGCGACCACGGGGAAGGTGGGGATCGAGTCCTCGGCCTCGCAGGGTTCGGATCCGGGCTCGTGTGTGCCGGTGCGGGGTGTGTCCTCGGTCATGAGTGCTTTCTGTGGGTTTGTCTACCGGGTGGCGGCGATGAGGATGTCGCAGGGGACTTTGCGGGCAAGCTCGATCGGTGGGATGGACAGCAGCCGGGCCAGCAGTGGTGACCGGTGGGGGTTGGCGGTGACGATGAGGTCGGCGGCGGCGGTGGCGGCCAGGTGCAGCAATGCGGGCAGGAGGGGTTCGGGCAGGATATGGGTTTCGATGTCGGTGGCACCGTGGGCGAGGGCGTGCTGGTGGGCGGTGCGCAAGATGGTGTCGGTGGGGGTGCTCCCACGCAGCAGATAGGCGTCGGGTCCGAGCCGGTCGAGGTCGGTGCCGACCGCGCGTTCGTCGATGTCGTGGCGGGCGCAGATGATCAGTAGTCGGGCGTGAGTGGTGTGGGCCAGCTCGGCCGCCTGGTCGACCACCCGGTAGGAACGGTCGGATCCGTCGGTGTCGACGATGATCGTGCGGTAGGCCGTCATGACGGGCGTCTTTCGCGAGCGGCGGGCGTCTCAGTGGGACGGGGTGGACGTGTGAGGGCGCGCGGTGTGCGGCGAGGGGTGGGTCCGGGGGCGAGCAGAGCCAGCACGATCGCCCCAGCGGCGGTGAGGGCGGCCAGCACGAGCGCGGCCTGGCCGCTGCCGTGCACGAACGCGGCCTTGGCGAACTCGGCCAGCGGCCGGGCCACCGGTCCGGCCTCGTCGGCGACCTGTAGGGCGGCGGCCAGGGAATCGGCGACCGGGCCGCGGGCTGGCTCGGGCAGCCGGGGCAGGGCGGGCTGGATGCGGTGGGTGTAGCCGGCGGCGAGCACGCTGCCGGCCACGGCGATCCCGATCGCAGCGCCGATCTCGCGGGCGGCGTCGTTGACCGCGGCGGCGACCCCGTGTTTGGCCTCGGGGGTGTCGGCGACGATGGCATAGGTTGCCGGGGCGGTGCACAACCCCAGGCCCGCGCTCATGATCAGCAGCGGCCACAGCAGCTCGGGGTAGTGCGCGGTGAGGGTCAACCGGCTCACCAGCACCAGTCCGGCGGTGATGGCGAGCAGGCCGGTAACGGTCATCACCCGCAATCCGACCAGGCTCGACAGCCACGGCGCGATCACCGAGATCGCGACCAGCGGCACCACCATCGGCGCCAACGCCACCGCCGAGGCCAGCGGCCCATAACCGAAGATCAGCTGCAGGTACTGCACCAGCAGCAGGAACACGCCGAAGGTGACCAGGAACTGGATGGTCACCGACAGCGCGCCGGCACCGAAACCGCGGTGGGTGAACAACCGCACATCCAGCAGCGGCGCCGAGGAACGCAGCTCGACGACGACGAACGCCACCGTCGCGAGCAGACCGACCCCCGCACTGACGGCGACGAGCGGGTCGGCCCAGCCGCGCGCGGGGACCTCGATCGCGGCGAACACGATCGCCGCGACCGCAACCGCCACCGCGACCGCGCCCACCCAGTCCACCGGCGGATGCTCACGCTGGCGGGACTCGGCGATGGTGCACGCCAACCCCGCCATGACCGTCCCGGCCACGGTCAACCCGACGAACACCGACAGCCACGACCACCGCTCGAGCAACACCCCGGTACCGAGGATTCCCAGCACCGCCCCGGACCCGGCGACCCCGGCCCACACCCCCACCGCCCGGCCGCGATGAGCGGGGGCGAACCCCGCGGTCAGGATCGACAGCGTCGAGGGCATCACCAGCGCGGCGCCCGCCCCGGCCAGCGCGCGCGCCGCAATCAGCCACACCGGGTCGCCCAGCAACAGCGGCAGCGCCGAGGCGGCGGCGAACACCGCCAACCCCGCCACCAGCACCGCGCGGCGCCCGTAGCGGTCACCGACGGCTCCGGCGGGCAGTACCAGACACGCCAGCACCAGTGTGTAGCCATCGACGATCCAGGTCAGCTGGGCTTGCGTCGCCCCCGTCTCGACCGCGATCTGCGGCAACGCCGAATACAACGCCGCCATCGCCGCGACGACCAGCGCCACCGCCAGGCACGACACCGTCAGCATCCACCACTCGGCCCTGGTCCACCGGGCGATCTCGACAGTGTCCGTCCCGTGCGTGTTCACCGGTACCTCCCGACGATGAAGACCAATGGTCTCTGTGCGAGACCCTTAGTATCATAGTGGTCGAGGCGTGGGATAGAGTCCACCCATACCCAAAGCCGAACGGCACGAATCGGAGGAAAGCGCGGCCATGACCGACCCGGCCCCTCCGGCGACCGACCCGGTCGCCGCGGACGACGAGCAGGCCGATCCGCGGCTGGCACGCTCACGCAACCGGTTGCTCGACGCGGCCACCTATCTGCTGTCCACCGGCGGTGTCGAGGCGGTCACCGTCGAGGCGGTCACCCGCGTGTCGAAGGTCGCGCGCGCCACCCTCTACCGGCACTTCGGCAGCACCACCCATCTGCTCGCGGCCACCTTCGAACGGCTGCTTCCCCACGTCGACGCCCCCACCGGCACCGCCTCGGTGCGCGAGCGGCTCATCGCGCTGCTCACCACCCAGGCCGACCTCATCGAACAGGCCCCGGTGCAGATGACCACCCTGGCCTGGCTGGCGATGGGCTCCATCGGCGACGACCACACCGACCCGGCCGCGGTCACCTCGCTGCGCGCCCGCGTCATCGAGCAATACCGCCAACCGTTCGACCAGGTCCTCACCAGCCCCGACGCCCGCGCCATGCTCGGCGAGCTCGACACCACCTTCGCCATCATCGAACTCATCGGCCCGATCGTGTTCGCCCGCCTCACCGGACTACGCACCATCGACCACGACGACTGCGCCCGGCTCGTCGACAACTTCCTCGCCACCCACCCAACAGCCACGGCCGTAAACGCACCGACCGACGACTGAATCGTCGACCGCCCTCACCCCGACCGTGGTGTCCACCTCCGGACCGTACAGCGCCCGGACCGAAGAGAGATACGTAGGCCGCACCTGATCGCTCCGATCAGAACAGGGTGTCGCGCACGCGAAGTGGCCGGTAGCCGGTGGGGCGAGTTCGGCGTCGATGTCGACCAAGATGGATACGAACCGATCAGCGAAGCATCAACTTCCAGCTGCTCCGCCAACCGCGCCATCGCCACCGGCGGCGCGGGCCAGTGCCGCTAACGTCAGCCCGCAGCAATCGGCGGACTCCCGCACGTCGCGGCCCTTGCCGCCCGAGGCCTCCGCGAAACAGCGCACGGTGCGGCTCGGCACCGGCGCAGGACCTGGAAGGTGCGGACCGCGGCCAGCAGCGGTCGAGCGGTGGGTGGGACGGCGAGTGCGCCGGGTGCGGCCCGCTGCGGCGGGATTCCAGCCAGCAGGACATCGGCGCGATCGCTGAGTGCGGTGATCGGTATCGAGACCAGGGTGCCGTAGCCGACGCCGGTGATCAGCGCGGTGGCGAGCGCACCGGCGCGGACAGGATGGGCGATCCGCTCCCGGATCCGGGCGGCGGTCTCGGCGGTGAACGGGCCGGTGGTCAGCCCCGGACCTACCATGTAGGGCAACTGCTGCGGTGGTAGCTCGAGCCGATAGCCGTGCAGGGCGAATCCGTGCTGGGCGAATCCGTGCTGGGCGGCGCGCAGCATGGTGACGGTGTGCCGGTTGGTCGGACTCTCTGCACCAGCGCGGTCAGCAACACTCACAGGTGTGACGGTTCCACCGGACCGTCCCCGGTGGCCGGCGCGCACGGTGGTCGAGTTCTGCGGTGTCGCAGTCGGCGAGCCAGCGGCACGCGGTGCGGCCATGGTCATAGAGCTCGGCGATCCGGTCGGACTCGGCGCGCGGAAGCTGTTCGCGCGCCACGGCGCGGAAAGCGCCGGTGTCGACGTTCGGGAGCGGTGGCAGCGGACTCGGGTCGAACGTCGAGGCGGCAGGTGAGGGCGGCGCCGCGGTGGTGCGACGGTCGGTGACATCGGCGAGCCGATCGGTGATCCGGTACGGCACGTCGTCGAGCACGAGCCGCGCCGGGGCGTCGCCGGTGTGCCAAACCAGACGTGCTGCATTCACCGAGATCTGATCTCCTACTATGCCACGACCCTCTTCCTCTTGGGACCTTCACGACCCAGTGTTCACGATGTCCTCACTCAGGGGGAAGGGCCCGAGGTCGACGGTGGGGCGCGTGTGGAGGGCTACGTCTATCGCCGGGTCGCGACCCGGCGATCCCTTCGCCGCCGGTCATCACCCACGCTCGTCGCGCAGATCCACACCACACCGTGACCCGTCCCGTGACACTCCAATCGCTCTACGACGCCCCGACCCCGCCGACAGAGGCTTAGTACTGCAACGACAGTTTGTGACTAATGGGACTGTTGTGGTAATTGATCTGTGTGCAGTCAGAGGTGCTGGAGTGGTCAGCGGGGTTCACGGCGTTCTGTACGCGGTTCGCCCACCGGTTTTCGCGGGTGGAGTCGCGGCGGCGGATGGGCGCGTATGTGCGCGGACTGCTCGGTGAGGTCGAGCGCAAGAACGGATGGACACTGGCCGAGGCGGCCGGTGATGCGGGCCCGGAGGGCATGCAGCGGCTGCTGAACTTCTACTCCTGGGACTGCGAGGGCTCCGCGACGACGTGCGTGAGGTCGTGGTCGAGACGATCGGTGACGCCGACAATGGCGTGTTGATCGTCGACGAGACAGGGTTTTTGAAGAAGGGCACGCGCTCGGCCGGGGTGGCCCGGCAGTATTCCGGCACGGCCGGACGGATCGAGAACAGCCACTGGGATCGGGGTGTTTCTCGCCTACGCCTCCGACCGGGGCCGGGCGCTGATCGATCGGGAGTTGTATCTACCGAAGGCCTGGACCGAGGACCGCGATCGGTGCCGGGCCGCCGGGATCGGCGACGAGGTGGCTTTCGCGACGAAACCCGAACTGGCGCAGACGATGATCGAACGGGCTCTCGATGCCGGGATGCCGTTCGGATGGTTCGCCGGTGACGAGGCCTACGGGCAGGTCGGCCGACTCCGGATGTGGCTCGAATCCCGTGGTGTGGCCCATGTTCTCGCCGTTCCGAAGTCGCAGATGGTGATCTCGATGGAGTTGCGTCAGCGCCGGGCCCACGCCGTGATCGCCGACCTGCCGGCGACCGCGTGGCAGCGGATCAACTGCGGCGACGGCGCCCACGGACCCAGGCTCTACGACTGGGCGGTCGTAGACATCCGGCCACTGCGAGAACGC
Organism: Rhodococcus oxybenzonivorans; assembly: GCF_003130705.1. NCBI lineage: Bacteria > Bacillati > Actinomycetota > Actinomycetes > Mycobacteriales > Nocardiaceae > Rhodococcus > Rhodococcus oxybenzonivorans. Next base: position 31,890 of record NZ_CP021357.1, read on the forward strand.
GGTCGCGGTCACTGGCTGCTGGCCCGACGGTCGATCACCGACCCCGACGAGATTGCCTACTACATCTGCTACGGCCCCGCCGACACCGAACCCGCCGAACTGGTCCGGGTGGCCGGCAGTCGCTGGGCGATCGAGGAGTGCTTCCAGACCACCAAGAACGAGACCGGACTCGACCACTACCAGGCGCGTGGGTACCCGGCCTGGTACCGGCACATCACCTTGTCGATGGCCGCGGCCGCCTTCCTGACGATCCTGCGCCGCGGTGCTCAAAAAGGGGATCTCCAGCCGGTTCCCGAGATCTAATACCTCTGACAATCAACGAGATCCAGCGATTGTTCAACCGCGTCGCCTGTCCGGTGCAACACGCCCTCGTCCACGTCTGGCACTGGTCGAACTGGCGCCGAGCCAGCCAGGCCAGAGCCCGCGCCAGCCACTACAAACGTCGACATCACAAACTGTCGTTGCAGTATTAGGCCCTGACCTCTCGGAGGGTTCGTGCCGCCCGAACCCGGGGGCACAAGCCAACGACAACTACCGCGGGCGGGCCCCTTCCGACCGACCTCACAGGCCGGTCTAGGTGGCTTTCTGACGTGCCGCCATTGGCGCGTTCGGGCCAAACGTGGCGCGTAAGGACCGTGCGGTGACGTAGACCACACGCGCACAGTAGACGTGTCTCGGGTGACTGATGAATGGAGAAAATGGGATGAAAACTAAGGCTGCGGTCCTATGGGGGCTCGGCGAGAAATGGCAGGTCGAAGAACTCGATCTCGACGATCCCAAGCCTGGCGAGGTGATGGTCAAGCTCACAGCCAGCGGCTTGTGCCACTCGGACGAGCATCTGGTCACGGGCGACATCCCGATTCCCTTCCCCGTGGTCGGTGGCCACGAGGGTGCTGGAATTATCCACAAGGTCGGAGCCGGCGTCACCGATGTCGAAGAGGGCGATCCCGTCGTCCTTTCCTTCCTGCCCGCGTGTGGGCGATGCAGCTATTGTGCTCGGGGAATGACCAATTTGTGCGACATGGGCGCTTCCATCATTCTGGGGCCACAGCTTGACGGCACCTACCGGTTCCACGGTCGCGGTCAAGATATCGGGCAGATGTGTGTGCTCGGCACTTTCAGCGAGTACACCGTGGTCCCGGTGGCCAGCGTCGTGAAGATCGATCAAGGCTTCCCACTCGACCGGGCCGCACTAGTCGGCTGTGGCGTGACGACCGGCTTCGGTTCGGCGGTTCGCACAGGCGAACTGCGCCCCGGCGACAGTGCGGTCATCATCGGAGTGGGAGGTATCGGCAGTAACGCAGTGCAGGGCGCGCGGATTGCTGGTTGCCGCTATGTGATTGCGATCGATCCGGTCGCATTCAAACGTGAGAAGGCACTCGAGTTCGGTGCAACGCATGCCTTCGCCACTGTCGATGAGGCATGGCCGGTGGTCGCGGATCTCACCCGCGGGCAGCTGGCAGATGCATGCATCATCACCACGGATGTCGCCGAAGGTTCCTACGTTCTCCCGGCCCTGTCGTTGGTCGGAAAGCGCGGTCGAGTGGTCGTCACCGCCATTGGCCATCCGGATGAGGATTCTTTTTCCGGGTCACTCTTCGAACTCACCCTGTATGAGAAGTCGATCAAGGGATCCCTCTTCGGCTCGTCCAACCCTCAGATGGATATTCCTCGTCTCCTCGAGCTCTACAACCTCGGCCAACTCAAACTCGACGAGCTCATTACCAAGGAGTATGCGCTCGAGGACATCAATGATGGCTACGAAGACATGCGTCAGGGACACAACATTCGCGGGTTGATCCGCTTCTAATCCCTGGACTGACAGAGAGATCAGCGGAATGGATAGTACGGAATATTCAGTCGATGTCGACCTGCTCATCGTCGGTGCCGGCCCGGTGGGTCTGTACGGCGCCTACTACGCGGGCTTCCGCGGACTGTCGGTCGCGGTCATCGACGCACTACCGAACCCGGGTGGACAGATCACAGCGATGTACCCGGAGAAGCCCATCTTCGACATCGCCGGGTTCCCAGCGATCAAGGGACAAAAGCTGATCGACGGGCTTCTCGAGCAGGGCGCACCGTTTCAATCGACGTATCTGTTAGGTCAGCAGGCGGTCAGTCTCGACCCAGTCGGTGACCGGTGGAAAATCGTCACCAGCACGGGCCAGCAGATTCTGGCGTCCGCTGTCGTCATTACCGCCGGGGTGGGGTCGGTGTCGCCTCGCCCTCTGCCCTGCGGCGAAGAATTCACGGGCAAGGGTGTGCAGTATTTCGTCCCCAAGCTCGATGTGCTCGATGGGCAAGATGTGCTCGTGGTCGGGGGCGGCGACTCCGCCGTTGACTGGGCGCTGGCTTCGGTTGAGCGTGCCCGGTCGACGACCCTGGTGCATCGCCGCAAGCAGTTCCGCGCCCACGCACACAGCGTCAAGCTGTTGCAGGAATCGTCCTGCCGTCAGCTGGTCGACGCCGAGATCACCTCATTGCACGGAAATGGCAGCGTCGAATCCGCCGTGGTCAACGTCAAAGCCGCCGCCGAGCCGGTCACCGTGCCGTGCACGTTGGTCGTCGCCGCCCTCGGGTTCACGATGCAGCTGGGTCCGCTCGCGAACTGGGGACTCGAACTAGAGAACCGGTCGATCCTGGTCGACACCGCGATGAGAACCAACCGCAACGGCATCTTTGCTGCCGGTGACATCGCCACATATCCAGGCAAAGTGAAACTCATCGCGGTCGGTTTCGGGGAGGTCGCCTCCGCGGTGAACAACGCCGCGGCCGTTCTTCAGCCCGAGGTCGGTCTTGCACCCGGTCATTCCAGCGACAATGCGCCGGCATTCGCAGCCATCAGCTAGAAACCCAGATCGGAAAGGAGCTCGTCATGGGCTTCGTCATCGGCGAACATTGTATTGACATCATGGACAAATCCTGCATGGAGGAGTGTCCGGTCGACTGTATCTACGAGGGCGGGCGGATGGCGTACATCAACCCCACCGAGTGCATCGACTGTGGCGCGTGCGAAATCGTCTGCCCTGTGGAAGCGATCAAACCCATGCAACGTCTGGCCGACGAGTGGAAGCCTTTCAAGGAAGCTGCTGCAAACCTTTTCGAGACCGTTGGGAATTCTGGCGGCTCAACCAACGTCGAGGGAGCACTCGAGGATCCCGATTTCGTCAAGAACTTCGTCAAGGACGACTAACCGGGCGAGTCTCGCCTCCGACATATCACATGCATAAGTCGTCGCAGAACGCGGCGACGTCACCGAAAACTGTTAGGAGCAAAGCATGGAGCGCTCGATCACACACAACGGTCGGACCGGGTTCGGCAGCCTTACCCCCGGTGGCCTGAATCTCGACAACTTCCCGATGAAACTTTTCACCAAGGGCAACGGGAAGGTTTGGAATCCGGCGGATATCAACTTCACGCAGGATGCGGTGGATTTTGCCGCGATGAGCCCGGACGAGCAGCGGTTGACCATGGTGCTGGCCGCTCACTTCATCGGCGGCGAGGAATCGGTGACCCAGGATCTGCAGCCGTTCGCGGCGGCCATGGCTGCGCAGGGACGCCTCGGCGACGAGCTGTACCTGACCCAGTTCATCTACGAAGAAGCCAAGCACACCGAAGGTTTCCGACGTTTCTTCAACGCCATCGGCCACGAGAACACCGACCTGCACCAGTACGTCGAGTACAGCGATTCGTACAAGCAGATCTTCTTGGACGAATTGCCCAGCGCCCTTTACGCATTGGCCGACGATCCCTCTCCGGTGAACCAGGTGCGGGCGAGCGTGACTTACAACCACGTGGTAGAGGGTTGCCTCGCTCTGACCGGTTATTTTGCGTGGGCCAAGATGTGTCAGCGGCGCGGGATCTTGCCTGGCATGCAGCAGCTCATCAAGCATATCGGTGACGACGAGCGCAGGCATATGGCGTGGGGAACGTTCACGTGCCGTCGTCTCATCGCCGCTGACGATGGTAACTGGGGCGCGATCAGTGACCGTATGCAGGAACTGCTCAATCCCGCATTGAGTCTGATCGTCAGTCTCTTCAGCGAGTACGAGGATCGTGAGATTCCCTTCGGCATTACAATCGACGAGATGACCGACTACGCACTCGACAAGGTCAACCGTCGACTCGAATCGATGGAGAGTGCTCGCGGTGCCGATCCTGCGAGTATCGATCTCGACTACTCCCCCGCCGACTTGGAAGAGCGTTTCCACATCGAGGATCAGAAGGTAATCGCAGATTCCATCGCACAGGACGAGAACCTGGTCGGCAGCTAGCTGTTTCGTCTTGGGGCTGGCGTCGACCAGCCCCAAGACCCTTAGGGTGCTGCGCCGTTGAACGGACGGGCTTCACTCCCGGATCAGATGCACGCGCGTAGGCCCTCAGCTGTCGGCCGAGGGCTTCTCGTCTCAGGAATCGGCGTCGAGTAACCCGTAACGCCCCCATGGCCGCTGCTTAGATACGGTTTCGCGCCCCCACCCGTTGAATGAGTGAGGCGACCAGCCTCTTGGCTGTTCGTTCGCTGACATGCAGTCGCTCGGCGATTTCCGTTGTCTCCAGACCATGAGCGAGCAGGCTCCACAGTGTCACCTGTTGGGTGCCTGACCGGCGTCACCGAAGACTTCCCACCGGTGATCCCGCCCGAAGAGCGTGAAATCTTGCTCTATTCGGCCTCGAGGCGGGGCACTAAGCGAAATGTTCTAAGTCAGGTCTCAGGAATCGGCGTCGAGTAACCCGTAACGCCCCCCCATGGCCGCTGCTTCGATACGGTTTCGCGCCCCCACCCGTTGAATGAGTGAGGCGACCAGCCTCTTGGCTGTTCGTTCGCTGACATGCAGTCGCTCGGCGATTTCCGTTGTCTCCAGACCATGAGCGAGCAGGCTCCACAGTGTCACCTGTTGGGGGCCGAGCTTGTCTAAGAGATCATTTTCGGGCTTGCGACTACTGGTGAGTAATTTTTCGAGCAAGTCCGCCTCGACGACTTTCATTCCGGCGGCGAGGGCGAGTAGCGGGGCCACGAGCGCGTCCGCGTCGGACGACTTCGCCATGAATCCGTCCGCACCGCTCCGCAATGCACGCTCGGCCAAGGCGAGGTCCTCGGTGCCCGAGAGCGCAAGTATCCGCGTTGCGGGATAGGCTGCCCGTACTGCGGCGATGGCCTCCAATCCGCCTCGTGGCGGCAGAGTCAGGTCAATCGTCACAATGTCCGCTCGGTTCTTGCCGACCAGTGCTACCGCCTCATCGCCGTTCGTCGTGGTGCCGGCAACGTCGAAAAGATGGTCGGCCCTGGTGCCCAACAGGAGTTCGAGGCCCTGGGTGAAGAGCGCGTGGTCGTCCACAATAACTACGACGAGTGGGGAACCAGGCATAGGTTGTAGTGTGACACGCCCGATCGGCACACGGCGCTGTGAGGTCGCTTACGGCGCGGATCTGACAGGACCGATTCGGTGCGGCCTTGAGGAGTAACGATCATGTCGAGAAAGAACGACTCTGTCGTGGGAGCTGCTGCGACGAAGCCTGTTCAATGGAAGGAACCCGAGCGCGTCATCGCGGTGCTCCGGGTTCTGGTCGTCGTCAGCATCACCGTGGTCGTAGCGTTCGGAACGCCGATAAACCGCACATACCTGCCGCTGGCGGTGATCGGTCTCGGGTTCGCCTACACGTACGCCACTTACGTCTTGATTGCTGATCTACGAGGGCTGCGCCAGCTGCCCCAGGATGCGGTCGCAGCCCTCGACGGGGTGGTGTCGGTGACGGTGGCGGCCGCGACCGGTGCAGCAGTGAGCCACCTGGTCGCGGTTCTGCCTTTGGCGATCGTCGCGATCGCGGTACGCCAGGGGATGCGGCATGCCATTGTCGACGCAACATGTGTGGGTGCACTCTTTGCCGTGGTTACACTCGCCACCCCGCTGCCCGATGTGGCGACGGCGTACCGCATAGAGACGGCATTGTGGTGGTTCGGCTACCTAATTATGTTTGCCATATTGACCGGCACCCTGCGGAGCCTCCTCGATCGTGAACACGACCGGGCGATCCGGGCCAAGGCCGAGGCACTCTCGGAGCACCTGGCAGTTATCGAGGAACGCGATCTGCGCGCCAGACTGCTCGAAGCCCAAGCGATGCGAGATGATGGGCTGCGGGTGGTGCTGCACGAATTTCGCACGCCGATCTCTTCATTGAGTTCGTTGGCCAACTCCCTCACCACCCCAGGCCGGTTTGACGCCCAGGCCCAGGAAAGGGCAATCAGCCTGATTGCAGCACATAGCCGGCACCTCACCGACATGCTCGACAGTTTGGCCGATGTGGCGTTGCGGACGGGTGATCCCACCGGCGTCGCCCGCGTCCGGCGCACCGCATTGGACGAGCTTGCCCACGCGTCTATCGAAGCGGCGGGCATCTCGCGCGCGAACAGCAAGATCACCATCACACCTCCCGGCGCCGTGGTCCGCTGCGATGCCCACCGACTACGCCGTGTCATGACGAACCTTCTCGAGAATGCGCGACGGTACGGTGCGGACCATCCGGTGGAACTGTCCCTGGTTTGCACCTCATCGTCCCTGAAGGTCGAAGTCGGCGACCGCGGGCCGGGTTTGACCGATGACGAGACCACCCTGGTTACCCGCAAGTTCGTCAGCCTCGGCGAGCGAGGAGGCACCGCGGGGCTCGGATTGTGGATCGTCGCGGAAATATCGAGCGCGATGGGCGGTACCTTCGTCCTCGTGCCGCGCACCGGGGGAGGACTGATCGCCCGCGTCGTCATCCCACTGGACAGCCCCCCGGAGGCCCCAGCACGCGCCGGCACACGCTGATGCGACTCCTCCACGCCGAAAGGGCGGGAATCGGTCCCAGCCTCAACCTCTGCTCGTAATGCGGCGGCCCGCCGGCGCCGCCCACCACCTGCACTGCGCAGCGTCGGCCCGATCGCCGCCAATCAGGCCGTCAACCCGCCCGCGTAACAACATTGTCCACGAAAACTGGCACCACTCCGCGACAGGATCCGGTCACTACGGACGGTTCATCCCGGTGCGCCACAGCCAGTTCTGCCGTACTGATCCGGCGTACTTCTCGACCTTGCTCCGGTGCCGGGCTTACCCGTAGTGAACGGATCTGGGGGCGGCGGTTCCCCTGTGTGCGCATTGTGGGCGCTTTCTACCCGTCCACCCAGTGCTCGCTCGGTCGGAAGTCTCGGGCCTTCCAGCGCGGCCGCGACGGCCTGCTCGGGCCATCCATGGCCCGTACGCCCCGCGCGAAGACGTGACCTGGATCACCAGACTTGCCTCTGGTGCGCCGAAGTCCGGCGTCCTCAAGCAGGAGATTCGATGACCACGATCATCCCTGAAGGCACGGCACCGTCCTTGGAAGGTGCCGAGGAGAGCATCTTCATTGCAGGACAGCGACGCCCAGCGTTGAGCGGCAACACCCTGGACACCGTCGACCCAGGAAACGGGAAGGTCCTGACCCGGATCGCGCTGGGCACCAGTGACGATGTCGACGCCGCTGTGCGCTCGGCCCACGCCGCCCAGACCGAATGGGGCGCGCTCAAGCCCACGGCACGCAGTCGTGCGCTGGCCGAGCTCGCGCACCTCGTCGAACAGAACGCGGAGGAGCTTGCCATCCTCGAAACCCTGGACAACGGTAAGCCGCTCACGGAGTCACTCTTCCTCGACATGAGCATCGCAACGGAAGTCTGGCGATACTACTCCGGTAGTCCATCCCGGCTGACCGGCGATGTTCTGCCCGTATCGCCGCTGGTGGGCGAGGCCCTGACATACACGCGGCGGCAACCACTCGGTGTCGTCGGCGCCATCGTCCCATGGAACTTCCCGCTGCTGATCGCCAGCTGGAAGATCGCGCCCGCCCTGGCCGCAGGAAACGCCGTCGTTGTCAAGCCCAGCGAGATGACCTCGCTGACGGCGGTGCGGCTCGCAGAACTCGCCATCGAGGCAGGGCTGCCTCCGGGATTGTTCAACGTCGTAACCGGCTTGGGCCACGAGGCGGGACAAGCGCTCGTCGAACATCCGGGTGTGGACAAGATCACGTTCACCGGGTCGACGGAGACGGGTCGGCGCATCGTTGCCGCCAGTGCCCGCAACCTTGCGAAGGTGACGCTCGAGCTCGGTGGCAAGTCCGCCAACATCGTCTTCGAGGACGCTGACCTCGACGCAGTGGTCGAGGGTGCCCTGACAGCCATCTTCGTGAATCAAGGGCAGGTCTGTTGCGCCGGTAGCCGACTGTTCGTACACCGCAGCGTCCATGACGAGGTGGTGGCCCGACTGGTCGAGGCGACACAGGGAATCGTGACCGGGCACGGACTCGATGACGACACGCAGATGGGACCGTTGGTCTCGGAGAGTCAGCTCAACCGGGTCGAGGGTTTTGTCCAGGCCGCACTCGAGGAAGGAGCGGTTCTGCAGATCGGTGGCAACCGCCGCCCCGAGTCCGCCGGCTTCTTCCTCGAACCCACGATCTTCACCGGCGTCACCGATCACATGCGCATTGCCCGCGAGGAAGTGTTCGGCCCGGTTCTGTCGGTGCTGACCTTCGATGACGAGGCCGAGGCAATCGCCCGCGCGAACTCGAGCGAATACGGACTCGCGGCCGGCGTGTGGACGCGTGATGTGTCACGCGCACACCGGGTTGCGCACGCACTCGATGCGGGGACGGTGTGGGTCAACATGTACAACATGCTGGACCCGACCTCACCTTTCGGTGGTTTCAAGAATTCCGGGTATGGACGTGACCTCGGCGAGGAAGCGCTTCTCGGCAATACCCAGACCAAGTCGGTCTGGATAAATCTCGACTAAGGAGAAACGCAATGGGCGTCTTCAAGAACGACGACGATGTGTACAAGTATGTCGGTGGGGTGTTCACTCAGGGAGTTGCAGACCCCGAACTCGGACCGAAGTTTGCGGAGTCGGGTGTGACCCTTCGGATCACCTACACCGATCCGGATTCGGTGATCACCGTCGACTTTCCGAATGGCAAGGTCTACACCGGAGCGGGCGTCGGGCCCGACCCGAACGTCGAGCTGTTCATGTCGGCCGACAACGGAAACAAGTTCTGGCTCGGCAACCTCAATCTCCCCGTTGCCATGGCGAAGGGCACGGTGCGCGCCAAGGGGCCGGTGCCGAAGCTCCTCAAACTCATCCCTGCAGCGAAGACACTGTTCGACCCGTACCGAAAAATGCTCGCCGCCGACGAACGCGCTGATCTGCTGAACGCCTAAGTCACCCTGAGGGGGCGCGGCACGCCGATTTCGCCGCGCCGCGCCCCCTCGACGACAAGTCCCCCCTTTTTCCTGGAGCCTGGAGACCCCCGTGCTTAGTACGATGCAAACCTCTCCCCTGCTGGTCCGCGAGATTCTGCTTCACGGACAGCGCATATACGGGAACTCCACTGTCGTGACCTACGAGCCGGATTCCTGCCGTCGCACCACATTTGACGAGGTAGCCCACCGCGCCGAACGCCTCGCCAGCGGGCTGACCGAGATCGGAGTTTCTCCGGGCGACCGGGTCGCCACACTCCTGTGGAACACGCAGGAACATCTCGAGTGCTACCTCGCGATCCCTTCGATGGGCGCGGTCCTCCACACCCTCAACCTGCGACTGACTCCAGAGCAATTGGCGTTCGTGATCAACCATGCTCAAGACAAAGTCGTCATCGCCGACAGGACCACCCTTCCGCTGCTCGCCCGGGTCTTCGACCAGCTCACGACCGTCGAGCATGTCATCGTCGTCGGCGACACCGACACCAACGAGCTGCCCGACGACCGGAACTTTCGCTACGAAGACCTACTCACCTTGACCCGCACACCGTTCGTCTGGCCTGATCTAGACGAATCTCAGGCTGCAGCAATGTGTTACACCAGCGGCACGACGGGCGACCCGAAGGGTGTCGTCTACAGTCACCGCTCGACATACCTGCATTCCCTGGCGTCGGCCGCAGGAAATGTTTTCGGTGTCAACGAGCACGACATCGTGCTTCCGGTGGTACCGATGTTCCACGCAAATGCGTGGGGATTGGCCTACACATCCTGGCTCTCCGGGTCCGATCTACTCTTGCCCGGCCGCTACCTCCAGGCTGAGCATCTGGCAAGAATGATCGAGTCCGAGCGACCCACCCTCGCCGGTGCCGTACCGACAATCTGGAACGACCTCCTCGGCTACGCCCGCACACACAGCACAGATCTGAGCAGTCTGCGGCTCGTCGCCTGCGGAGGATCCGCGGTTCCACGCTCTCTCATCGAGGGCTACGAGTCCGATTTCGGTGTCCGCATCATTCAGGCATGGGGAATGACCGAGACCAGCCCGCTCGCAGCGGTCGCCCTGCCGCCGAAGGGAAGTGCGCCGGAGGACGAAATGTACTGGCGATCCAAGACCGGCCGGGTGACCGCGGGCGTCGAAGCGCGTCTGATAGACGACTCCGGCAACGAGGTGCCCTGGGACGGAAAGTCGATCGGCGAGATCCAGGTGCGAGGGCCATGGATTACCGGGGCCTACTACGGCGTCGACGCCACCGACAAGTTCGCGGACGGATGGCTGCGCACCGGTGACGTCGCCCATATCGACCCCCGCGGATACATCCAGATCACCGACCGGACGAAAGACGTCATCAAGTCGGGAGGCGAGTGGATCAGCTCCGTCGACCTCGAAAACGCCCTGATGGGGCACCCAGAGGTCTTCGAAGCAGCCGTTATCGCCGTACCCGATGCCAAGTGGGAAGAGCGGCCCCTGGCCTGTGTGGTGCGCAACCCAGGCTCGACGATCGGCCCGGACGAACTGCGCACCTTCCTCGACTCACAGGTCGCAAAGTGGTGGATTCCCGAACGCTGGGCATTTCTCGAGACGGTGCCCAAAACCAGCGTCGGAAAGTTCGACAAGAAGGCGCTGCGCGCGCTGTACGCACGAGGTGACATCGAACAGCACATTTCGACCGACGCAGCACAGCTCACCCGCGATTCACCCATCGCCGACGGTGATCGGAGTCTCCCGCAGGGAACGCTCGGATAACGCGACGAGCATTGTCAGCCGATGTGACACCTTTCTGACACGGTCGGCACCGGGGCCGCGCGGCTCTCCCCACGACTTCGGACCCGGCACGGACCCCGGCACGGTCGAATCGACGGTAGTGGGTGGCCGCACCCCGCTGGGCACCGAGCACCGGAAAGGGCTCCGCCCCTGCCAAGGCCGACCGAAGACCGTCTTTGGCAGGGGCGAATCGAACGGTGACGGCGCACCCGCCGTCACCTACTCACACACAGGCACCCACTTATCAGCGCGGAGGATTACGTGCAAACGCTTGAAGAATCCGGATCGGCGAGCGAGAGAAGAGCGCAGGCGTCGGCCGCCCTACGCGTGGCACCCCGCGCGGTGGGCGCCTTCTACGCCACTTCACTCGAGACGTTCCGCTTCATGTTTCGTCGACCATTTCATCTGCGCGAATTCCTCCTCCAGGCGTGGTTCATTGCCGGTGTGTCAATCATGCCGACTCTGTTGATGGCGATCCCGTTCTGCATGATGTTCGTCTATCAGATCAACATCTTGCTGGCCGAGATCGGTGCCGTCGACCTGAGCGGCGCCGGCGCCGGTGTCGCCATCGTCCGCGAAATCGGACCGATCGTCACAGTCCTGGTCGTCGCGGGCGCGGGATCGACCGCGGTCTGCGCCGATCTCGGATCGCGGACGATTCGCGAGGAGATCGATGCGATGAAGGTCCTCGGCATCGATCCCATTCACCGCCTGTGCGTTCCGCGAGTGTTGGCCTCGACGGTCATCGCCATGTTCCTCAACGGCCTGGTGTCGGCGGTCGGTCTGGTCGGAGGCTATATCGCCACCGTGTACATGCAGGGCGCTTCCCCCGGCCAGTACGTCACCTCGATCTCGATTCTGACCGGTCTCGGGGACTTCTTCGTCGCCGAAATCAAGGCGGCGGTGTTCGGGATGCTCGCCGGACTGGTCGCCTGCCACCTCGGCCTGAACGTGCGCGGCGGGCCGAAGGGCGTCGGTGACGCCGTCAACCAGACAGTGGTCTTCAGCTTCCTGTTGCTGTTCCTGGCGAACTCGATCATCACCACATTGGCCTTGCACTGAACACGTTTGGACAACTGACAGAAAACCGCACGACAAGAACGACGGGAATCTCGTGTCGAAATCCAACAGACCTACTGGTCTCCGGGGAACCGGAGCCGCCGCGATCAAGTTGATTGATGCGCCGGTCGGCCATCTCGAAGAGATGGGTAGACAGCTCTCCTTCTACAACCACACGATCGCGTCGGTTCCGCGGACCTTCCGGCGCTACCGCGCCGAGACGATTCGGCTCCTCGCAGAAGTGAGCATGGGCACCGGAGCCCTCGCCGTGATCGGGGGGACCCTGGTGGTCATCACCATGCTCACCGCCGCAGTGGGGTACGAGGTCGGCCAGCAGGGCTCGACCTCTCTCGGCCACATCGGCCTTGGTGCACTGTCCGGCTTCATCTCTGCCTTCTTCAATACCCGCGAAGCGATCCCGGTGATCGCGGGCATCGCCTTGACGGCAACCGTGGGGGCTGGATTCACCGCACAGCTCGGCGCCATGCGCGTCAGCGAGGAGATCGACGCGATGGAAACCATGTCGATTCCTTCACTGCCGTACCTGGTCACCACGCGGGTGATGGCAGGGGTGATTGCGGTGATCCCGCTGTACTCGGTGGCGTTGTTCATCGGCTTCGCCTCCACCCAGCTGGTCACCGTCTACATGGTCGGGGAAGCAGAAGGAACGTTCTGGCACTACTTCAACGTGTTCCTCGTACCCAGCGACGTGATCTGGTCGGCGGTCAAGGTGCTGGCGATGTCCGTGGTGGTGATGTGCGTGCACTGCTACCACGGCTACAACGCCAGCGGTGGTCCCGCCGGTGTGGGTGTCGCGGTCGGTCGGGCAGTTCGAACGTCCCTGATTTCCATCATGGTGATCGACCTTCTGATCGGTATCGCCGTGTACGGCGGCACCGCCGGGGCAGTGCGGGTGTCGGGCTGACATGAGTGGACATCTGGCAGAACGCAGCCGCAAAACCTACGTCGCACTCGGCCTGCTGCTGGTCGTGGTGGGCGCGTTGGCGACGGCCACCTCAATCGCCGTCTACCGGGGAAACTTCACCTCGGCTATCCCCGTCAAGTTGTACGCAACCCGCGCCGGCTTGTCGCTCGAACCCGGATCCGACGTGAAGATACGCGAGGTCGTCGTCGGCCGGGTCACCGACGTGAAGCTGGTTGACGGGCAGGCCGAGATCTCCATGGACATCGACGACAACCGTGCGAGCACCATCGCCGCGAACGTTTCAGCGGCGATCGATCCCACGACCCTGTTCGGCCGCAAGTTCGTCACCCTGGTGCAGCCTGCAACGCCCTCCTCCGAGACGATCTCGGCGGGCACGGTGCTCTCGACGGGACAGGTGGCGACGGAAATCAACGATCTACTCGAATCGTTGGTGACCGTGTTGCGCACGGTGGAGCCGGAGAAGGTCAACGGGTCCTTGAACGCATTGGCGACGTCACTGCACGGCCGGGGCGACCACCTCGGGGACACCCTGGTCGAACTCAACACCTATCTCTCGAGTTTCAACGACAGCATCCCCACCCTGCAGCGTGACCTGATGCAGGGCGCACAAACCACCGACATCCTCGCCGCCGCGACTCCCGACCTCATGGCAACTGTCGATCACGCCAGCACCACCGCGACGACAATCACCGAACGCCAAGACCAGCTCAACGCGTTCATCCTCAGCTTCACCGGCTTCGGCAACAGTGGTCACGGCCTTCTCGACGCCGCCGGCACACCGCTGACCGAATCCCTGTCATCCTTGGCGCCGACCACCGCCCTGCTCGCCGAGCGGGCTCCGGCCCTTCCCTGCTTCGTCGAAAGCCTGAAGCAGACCAACACCTACCTCGAACGGATCTTCGGGGGGAGTGACATGCCCGGGTTGAACATCACCAGCACCCTGTTGATGGGTGACCCGCCCTATACGAACTCGGCCAATCTGCCGGTCGTGGAGGCCGACGGTCCCGTGGCCTGCTACGACTGGACACAGCCGCAGGGACACACCAACTTTGACGACGGCAGTGACGCATACCGTCCCGCGCGTACCCCGATGGATCTGATCGGGAACCCCTTCGCGCAGTTCTTCCTGGGAGGTCTGCGATGACAACGAAAGCACCCGTCCTCAAACTGCTGATCTTCATGCTCGTGACCACGCTGACCGGGTTCGGTGTCGCCACGGTGGTCGGCAACCTCCGTTTCGGCAGCACACACACCTACAGCGCGGTCTTCACCAGCGCGTCCGGACTCGGAAACGGTGAGGACGTCCGGGTGGCCGGAGTGCCGATGGGCAAGGTCACCGATGTCGCCCTCAATCCGGACGGCACGGCACTGGTCACCTTCTCACTGTCCACCGAGCGTCCCCTGCCCTCTACCACCGAAGCGAAGATCAAGTACAAGAACCTGATCGGGGACCGGTATGTCGACCTGTCCCAGGGCGCCTTCGATACGCATGCGCTCGACGGCCCGATTCCGCTCGAGCAGACGACCTCGGCCCTCGATCTCGACCAGGTCGTCAACGGTTTCCGTCCACTTCTCCAGGGCCTGGATCCGGATCAGACCAATCAATTGTCCACCTCTCTGATCCAGGTTCTGAACGGTCAGGAAGCCAGTATCAGCGCGTTGATCTCCCAGATCGACACGTTCACCAACACCCTCGCCGACCGCGATCAGGCCATCGGCCAAGTGATCACCAACTTCAACACCGTGCTCGGCACCGTCAACAACCGGCACGACCAGTTCGGGGCACTCGTCGACCAACTGCAACACCTGGTCGCCGGCCTCAACGACGACCGGGATCTGATCAGCCGCTCCCTGGGGCAGATCGACGACGCCTCCAAGACACTGGCCGAGGTTCTCACCGAAAACCGGCCCGCCATCGCGCAGGACGTATCCGCCCTCGGCGACCTGGCCGGCCAACTCAATGCCAAGACCGACACGGTGAACATGATCCTGGCCAAGTTGCCCGAGAACTACCGTCTGACTGCTCGCGCAGGAGGATACGGAAGCTACGTGAACCTGTTCGTGTGTGGGCTGGCGATCAAGTACGCGCAAGGGCCGGGCGGACTCACGCCGATGTTCACCGCGCCCGCCGAAAGGTGCAAATAATGATGACCAAATCATTCCTCGAACGAAACCCGATCCGCGTCGGCGTCGTCGGCACCCTCGTCCTACTCGGCGTAATCGTTGTGGCCCTCAACTACGACACGATCCCCGGCATCGCGGCGAAGACCTATCACGCCGAGTTCGGCGACGCGAGCGGCCTGGTAGTGGGTGACACCACCCAGATCGCCGGCGTCAAGGTCGGCGAGGTGCGGAAGATCTCGCTGGACGGAGACAAGGTCGATGTCGAATTCGATGCCGACAGCGGTGATGTACGCCTCGGCGACGACACGCACGCCACAATCAAGGTCGAGACCGCGCTCGGACGTCGATACATCGAACTCACACCAGGAGGTGACGGGGAACTTGGCCGCGGTGGCACGATACCGCTGTCCAACACCACCTCCGGATATGACCTGACACGATCGCTCGAAGAGGTGACCGACAAGGTTTCCAAGACGGACACCGTCGATCTGTCCGGTGCCCTCGACCAGCTTTCGGAAGTCGAGCAGGCGCTGCCCCCGAACCTGCAGTCGTCGCTGACGGGGCTGTCCCGGCTGTCCGAGACGGTGGCCAGTCGCGATGCCGACCTGCGTCACCTTTTGACGAACACCGCCGGGGTGAGCGCCCTACTCTCCGACCGTAGTCAGCGTGTCGCCGAACTACTCGGCCAGGGTCAGTCGCTTTTCGCCGCGCTCAATCAGCGGGCCGACGCCATCCACCACATCCTCGTGCAGGCCCGGCAGATCGCCGACGAACTCACCGCGCTGAAGCGGGACAACGAAGCCACCCTCGCACCCACCCTCGCGCAGATGGACACCCTGGTGACCACCTTGAACAACAACTACGACAACATCAACGCCTCCCTCACCGGTCTCGAGCGCTATTCCCAGCAGATCGGTGACGTCGTGGGCAGCGGACCGTTCTTCGCGGCACTGTTGCAGAACATCCTGCCCGCGAATCTCGCCGGCCAGCTTCCCGGCAGCCTCGGAGGCCCTCGATGAAGGGGACACGCAGGCCGACTGTGCGGATGCCGGCGAAGGTTCTGCTGCTTATCGTGGTCATCGTCGCCGTCGTGGCCGGAACCGGGGCCTGGGTCGCCAATAACGCCACCCACCACATCTCGGCCTACTTTCGGAGCGCGACGGGACTGTATGTCGGGGACCGAGTCATGATCCTCGGCGTCGAGGTGGGCCGGGTCAATGAAATTGCCCCGGAAGGCGATCGCGTCCGGATCGAGTTCGAATACGACGGCGACTACGACGTCCCGGCCGACGCGCAGGCGGTGATCGTGGCACCGGTCCTGGTCACCGGCCGCTACATCCAACTCGCACCGGCCTACACCGGCGGCGAGAAGATGCAGGACGGACAGACCATCCCAGTCGAACGCACCGCGGTACCGGTGGAATTCGACGAGGTCAAGGAGCAGGTCGTCAAGCTGGCCCAGGACGTCGGGCGCACGCCCGAAAATCCCAACGGATCGCTGAACGATTTCGTGTCGAACACCGCAGACACCCTGCGCGGCAACGGTCAGACCCTGCACGATTCCCTCGTCAAGCTCTCCGATGCCAGCAGCACCCTCAGCAAGGGCGGGGAGGACCTGTTCGCCTCCGTCCGGAACCTGCAGTCGTTTACCAGCGCACTGGCGGCCAACGAGCAGCAGATCACGGCCTTCAGCCGGGAACTCGCGACCACGTCGTCGGTGCTCAACGCCAATCGCACCGAACTCGATGCACTGCTCAACAGCATGCTCGTGACCTTCGGTGAGGTCACCCAGTTCCTCCAGGACAATCGTGGGGCACTGACCACCGACGTAGGCAAACTGACCGACATCACCCGCCAGCTGGTCGACCGTGAGGACGCCCTTGCCTCCATCCTCCACACCGCTCCAACGACGCTGTCGAACTTCTACAACATCTACGACCCGGACTCGAATTCACTGACCGCCGCGATAGCCGTTTCCGATACCCCCGACCCACGGTCGTTGATCTGTGCCCTCCTCACCACAGTCGACGCCCCCGCCGACGAATGCATCAAAACCACAGGAGCACTGGCAACCGGACTGGTCCAACCCCCGGGCGCGCCGGCACCGAGCGGAGGAACCCGATGACCTCGATCAAACAACTCACCGCTTACTCGGCCCTGGTACTCGGGGTGGCGGTGACCTCGACCGGGTGCCGATTCGATGGGATCAACTCCATTCCGTTGCCAGGCAACGCCGTCGGCGGAGACACCTACCAGGTCACGGTCGAGCTCGCCGACGTCCAGAATCTGGTGGGCAACTCGCCGGTCAAGGCGAACAACGTGATCGTCGGGAACATCGCCCGAATCGGCGGACAAGACTGGATCGCTCACCTGACACTCGAGCTCCAGGACAACGCCGAGATCGCGGCGAACGTCACCGCGAAGCTGGCTCAGAACAGTGTGCTTGGATCGCAGTATCTGGAACTGACGGTTCCCGCCGGTGAAGAACCTAGGGGAACCCTGCAGGACGGGGCCGTCATACCCCTGTCCCGCACCAGCCAGTACGCTTCCACCGAAGAGGTTCTGTCCGCGTTGTCCCTCGTACTCAATGGCAGTGGGCTGCAGCAGATCCGCACCGTGACCTCCGAACTCGTGCGAGTCCTGGACGGTCGGGAGCAGAACCTGCACGAGCTGTTCGGGAACCTCGAGACCCTCATGGGCGGGCTCGATCAGCAGCGCGCCGACATCGTCCGCGCGATCGACGGGCTCGACCGGCTCGGAGCCGAGCTGGCGACGCAGAGCGGAACACTCGATCGCGGCATCGAGACCATCACCCCGGCCATGGGGGTGCTCAACGACCAGCAGCAGCAGCTGACGACCATGCTGACCAGCGTCGGTGAGTTCGGTCAGGTCGCCACCGAGGTGCTCGACAGCAGCCGGGAGGATCTGCACGCTAATCTCACGGCGCTGCAGCCCACGTTGAGCCAGCTCGCCTCCGTCGGGGATTCGATCCCCGAGGCGCTCAAGATCGCCACAACCCTGCCGTTCCCGATCGAAACCACCGACCGCGCGGCGCGTGGTGACTACGTGAACCTGTTCCTCACCCTCGACGTGAGCGCCGAGACCGTGGGCGGCAAGGTCCTCGGCAGCATTCCGGTATCCGAGCTCGCCGGGCTCAACCCCGCCAGACAAGCCGCCAACCCGCTGCTGGCACCCACCGAGCCGCGCCAGGCCACACTCCCCGCAACTCCGGCTGCTGGCACACCTCAACAGCAGGGAGGTCAACGCTGATGCGCACCAAACTGGTTCGAATCCAACTCGTCATCTTCACCGTCGTCGCTCTCGTCGCCGTGGGCAACTCCGTCTACAGCTACATGGGCCTGAAGCGGTTCTCGGGTATCGGAATGTACTCGGTGGATGTCGAACTCGAACGAGCGGGAGGACTCTATCCGAATGCGCTCGTCACCTACCGCGGCGTCGATGTCGGCGTCGTCGAATCGCTCGACGTGAACCCCGACCATGTGACCGTGCACCTGCAGCTGGACTCCGACCACAAGGTTCCCCAGTCGACCGACGCCTACGTGCGCAGCGT
Source organism: Rhodococcus oxybenzonivorans (assembly GCF_003130705.1). Taxonomy (NCBI): domain Bacteria; kingdom Bacillati; phylum Actinomycetota; class Actinomycetes; order Mycobacteriales; family Nocardiaceae; genus Rhodococcus; species Rhodococcus oxybenzonivorans. The sequence goes on from NZ_CP021357.1 coordinate 50,614, forward strand.
CTCCGCGATCGGTGAGCAGTATGTCGACCTGGTGCCGACCACCTCGGAGGGGCCGTTCCTGGCCGACGGCGACGTGATCGACCGATCGCGCACCACCCTGCCCGTGCCGGCCGCGAAGGTGGTGGACGAGGTCAACACGCTCCTCGAGGGGCTGCCCAAAGAGGATCTGAAGACCACCGTCGACGAGGCGTACATCGCCTTCAACGGCGCCGGGCCCGCCCTGTCCCGGTTGATCGACTCCGCCCGCCCGCTCATCGCGCTCGCGCAAGCGAACCTGAAACCGACCACCACCTTGATCGACGACGTCGAGCCGGTCCTCGGTGCGGCCAACGAGGCCGGCCCGGATATCTCCAGCTTCGCCACCGATCTGGCCTCGTTCACCGAGCAGCTGACCATGAACGACACTCAGATTCGCGGCGTGTTGGACAACGGCCCCGCCTTCTTCGACGCGTTCGGTGGAACCATGACCGACCTCCAGCCGTCTCTGCCGTTGCTGTTGGCGAACCTGCAGAGCGCCGGGGAAGTGTTGCGGGTCAACGTGCCCGGTCTCCGCCAGATTTTGGTGATCTACCCGGCGATCTCGGCCGCGATGAACTACTCAGCTCTGGGCGTGCAGGGCGCAGACCGCACCTACGGGCAGGGACCGCTCGATATCAAGCTGGGCAACACCGCCAATCCCCTGCCCTGTACCGAGGGATACGAGCAGACCCAGCGCCGCGACCCCGGCGACCTGTCCGCCGCCGAACCAGCCACCGACCCCTACTGCAAGTTGCCTCCGAACGAGCCCCGCGTGGTCCGCGGCGCCCGCAACCTTCCCTGCGCCACCGACCCCTCCGTGCGCACGGCTGAAGTCGGTGAATGCCCCGGCGGCCTGCCCTCGAGCTGGCCGCAGATGCTCGCACGGCCGGGGCAGCCCTACGTCCCGGCACCGGGAGAACCGCCCGCCGCTCCACCGGAGCCCGAGCAGTCGGGCAACTCGCAGCAGGCGCCTGTCACGGTAACCCCGGCCTCCTGGGACAGCCGGCAACCACGGGCGATCGCCACCGCACCCTACGACCCGATCACCGGCACGTTCCGCGCCCCAGACGGCGCCCTGTACTCCATCGACGCCAAGTCCCCAACCCAGTCCGAGGAGGAACTGACATGGCAAAGTCTGCTACAGCGTTAGCCACCGAGACGATCGACGACGAAAACGTCCTCGATCGACCCGAACCACCACCCGAAACCCCGACGACCGCCGCCGACGATTCCGGCGACTCCGCCCGCCGACGGACCGGCCGGATCACTCTCGCTGCGATCGTGTTCCTCGGCGCCCTCATGCTGGCCGGCACAGTTCTGGGGGTCAGATCGTGGAACGACTGGCGGACCACGGAAACCGCCGCAACCCGCGACGTCACCATCCTCGACACTGCCGCCCAGATGGCGACCAACCTGGTCACCCTCCGCCACCAGAGCCTCGACGAGGACATCCAGAAAGTCTCCGACGGAACCACCGGACCATTCCACGACCAATTCACCACTTCCTCAGGCGGTTTCGGTGACGTGCTGAACCAGGGACAGGTCGAGTCCACGGGCGAAGTGAAATCCGCCGGGATCGTCGACGCGACGGACGATCACGCCACCGTCCTGGCGGCAGTCACCTCGACGGTCAAGAACACCGAGGCCCCCGACGGTGAGATGCGGGTCTACCGCATGAAAATGACCCTCGACCTGGTCGACGGTCGCTGGCTCGTATCCAACGTGGAGTTCGTCGCATGATTACCTACCTCGCTCGCATCACCTCGCTCCTCGGCACGTGGAGCAGCCGCAAACGCGCCCTGGTGGTCGCCGGACTCGGCGTCCTGGCGGTCGCGGTGACGATCGCCAGTGCGACACTGACGATCCGCGCCCACGAAGGCCGCAGCCAGGAAGACACCCGGCACCAGGCCCGCGCGCATGCCGCGCAGATGGTTCCCGACATCCTGTCCTACGACTTCAACACCATCGACGACCACTTCACCAACGCACTGGAGTATCTCGGGGGCGACTTCCGCACTCAGTTCGAAAGCGTGAGCAAAGACGTCATCATCCCCTCCGCGAAGGAACGACAGGTGGTCACCTCGGCGACCGTCGTGGAATCCTCCGTGGTCTCTGCCGACGCCGACGCCGCCACCGTGCTGATGTTCCTCAACCAGTCGACCACCAGCACCGACAGCCCTGCACCCAAGCTGGACGGCAGCCGCGTCCAGGTTTCACTGCAGCGCGATGGAGATTCCTGGCAGATCACCGAAATGACCCCGGTATGAGCTCCCGCATCAACTACCCGAGTTCCCCCCCAGTTCACGAAATCGACGTAAGGAAGTCACGATGGGTGTCGAAGTTTCAGTCAGCGACCTGACCAAGTCGTTCGGCTCGCAGAGGATCTGGCAGGACGTGTCGTTGACGCTTCCGTCAGGTGAGGTCAGCGCGCTGCTCGGGCCGTCGGGAACCGGTAAGTCGGTGTTCTTGAAGTCGCTGATCGGCCTGCTCCGCCCGGAGCAGGGCTCCATCGTGATCGACGGCACCAACATTCTCGAGTGCTCCTCCAAGGAGCTCTACGAGATCCGGAAACTGTTCGGGGTGCTGTTCCAGGACGGCGCCCTGTTCGGGTCGATGAACCTATACGACAACGTGGCGTTCCCGCTGCGCGAGCACACCAAGAAGTCCGAGTCCGACGTCCGCAAGATCGTGATGGAGAAGATGGAACTCGTCGGTCTCCTCGGGGCCGAGGAGAAGCTCCCCGGCGAGATCTCCGGCGGTATGCGCAAACGCGCGGGCCTGGCCCGCGCCCTGGTGCTGGATCCGCAGATCATTCTGGTGGACGAGCCGGACTCAGGCCTGGACCCGGTGCGCACCACCTACATCTCGCAGACGTTGATCGACATCAACGCCGAGATCGACGCGACGATTTTGATCGTCTCGCACAACATCAACCTCGCCCGGACGGTGCCGGACAACATTGGCATGCTTTTCCGTAAGGAACTGGTGATGTTCGGACCCCGCGAGGTGCTGCTCACCAGTGAGGAGCCGGTGGTCAAACAGTTCCTCAACGGCACCATGATCGGCCCGATCGGCATGTCCGAGGAAAAGGACGAAGCCACCATGGCCGCCGAACAAGCGATGGTCGACGCCGGCCACCACGCCGGTGGCGTCGACGACGTCGAGGGCATCGTCCCGCAGATGAAGGCCACCCCCGGAATGCCGTTCCGCCAAGCCGTCACCCGCAGACAGGAACGCGTCCGTCACATCCTGCACACCCTGCCCGAAAGCGCGCAGATCGCGATCCAGGAAAGCTTCGACGAACACCAGCTTTATAACGAGTTCGATTACGTCACTGAGGAAATCGACACCACCGACGTGCATGAATGGAGCACGCCATGACCCGGCTCGCGGAACGGGCGAGCCCAATGGGGGGACGCGAAGACGACTATCCGATGTAGAGAAACGAGCGCAAGATGTCCGACCCCTCCGCCATCATCACGGCGATCGTCATCGCCGTCGGTGGCGCCGCGAACAACACCGCCCTGCCGCCCGAAGTGAAAACACCGGTCACCGACGCCCTAGCGGCGGTCGAGCAGGCAGCACCAGCCCTCGATCAACAGGTCGGAGATGTGTTGGCAACACTTCCCACCCCCGTGCAGCAGTTTGCGCAGCAAGGGATCGACAATGCGGCGCAGGCGATGTCGGAGGTGATACCCCCTCAACCCCCGCCCGCGCCGCCGATCCCGCTTCCTCCGGCCGACACACCCCCACGACCAGATCCCGCCCCTGCAGAACCCGTGCCGCCGGCAGACCGCGCCGTCGTACCCAGCCCCGGCACCGCTGCCACCGACGGATCCGATGGAGGATATTGGAGCAGTGCCAATTTCGCAGACACCGCGTCTCTCGCACCGATCAGCAGCGTACTGCCCCGCCTCACTTTGGCCCCCGGTAATACTTTCGCCACCTTCGTGCCCTGGCTGAACAAGGCCGGCGCACTGTGCGACGGGATCACAGCGCCTACGCTCGCGGCACTCTATTCAGCGGAGAACGGATTCCGCTACGGACCGTCAGCCCCGGTATCTCCGGTCGGCGCCAAGGGCCCCGGTCAATTCATGGATGGAACCTGGCGCACGTACGGCAAGGACGCCGACGGTGACGGTACCGCAGATGTTCTCGGCGTCGCGGACTCCGTCATGGCCTCCGGGCATTTGTTGTGCGACATGTACACCCAGATCGACTCGTGGAAGCACCAAGGACGAGTCCGCGGGGACACCCTCGACCTGGCGATCGCCGGCTACAACGCCGGCCTGGGCGCCGTGCTCGCCTCTCGGGGAATGCCCTCCGGTAGCCCTGACTACGAGAATCAGACAAAACCGTACGTCGCGAAGATCCGCGCGTCCGAGGCCTACTTCGCCAGCTTGCTCTCCCCCTTCGGGGGACCGGCCCTGTCCGAGGCCGGCGCACGGGTCGTCCAGAGCGCCATGAAGTTTCTCGGCCTTCCCTACGTATGGGGCGGCGGAAACATTCACGGCCCCTCGCAGGGCGGATTCGACTGCTCCGGCCTGACCTCCTACGCGTTGTACGCGGCGACCGCCGGGAAGGTCGTCCTCCCGCGCACCTCCGAGACCCAGTGGAACGTCGGTCTCGAACGGCCCCTCGCCGAGGCAGTGCCCGGTGACCTGTTGTTTGGGAACTGGGGACCGAACGGGCCGGGACACGTCGCCATCTACATCGGGAACGGGCAGATGATCCATGCGCCGACAACGGGTGACGTAGTACGTGTGGCGGCGGTTTTCGACGATATGCGGGTGCGACACGTGATGTGACACCCGAGGGGCAGTATGTGTTCGACGCCGCCGCCGAAAGGCATTTCACCCCGAAACACGAGTACGACCACTTCGTCTCTTTTTCTTTACTGTTCCCCTGTGGGTGCCGGGCACCGTCGTTGTCTTCTCTATATTCGGTAGAATCTGCGCCAGTTGGACATCCAGGTTGCGTTGGGCGTTTCCAGCCGGTCAGGCCTGTGTCTCTGGCACATCGGTTTAGTTCTGACTCAGGGTGATCCGGCCTGCGAATGTGGTCGCGAATGCGTTCAGTGCCGGCGTGCCCGGCGCAGAATCTCGCGTTCGAGCTGCCATTCCTTCTCCGCACCCCGCAGCCGAGCATTCTCCGAGCGCAGCCGCGCGAGCTCGTCCGACTCGGTCCCGTCGGCGCCGGTACTGCGGTCCTGCGACGGCCCGTTACGGGCGGTGTCCTTGCGAACCCACGTCCGCAGCGTCTCGCCAGTGATCCCAGGTCCGCAGCCACCACAGCGTATGTGCGTTTACCGTCGGCCGCGCGATACAACGCGACCGCGTCCTTCCGGAATTCCTCCGGGTACAGAGACGGGCGTCCCACCTCGACATCCTTCTGGCTCTCCATTGGAACCATTGTCAGGGGTGTCCACTGCAAGGGTGCAGCCTCAGCGGTCAGGTGAGCCGTGTATTCCCCACCCCGGTCCGAGTGCAGGATCGTCTCACGACACCACCCACCGCGCGCAGCCACGGCGCGGTCGATGGCTGTCGTGACCATCTCGGCACCGATGTGATCAGCAATGCTGTATCCCAACACTTTCCGCCGAATGGCCGTCCCGGATTGCACAAGAACATGTCACCTTCACCGGAGGTGAGATAGGTGACGTCGGTGAGCCAGACGGCATCGAGTCGGCCCTGGTCGAAGTGCTCGATCAGATCCGGCGGGAACGACGCCTGCGGATCGACCACCGTCGTCTTGACCTTGAACGTGCGCGGACTGATGCCCTCCATGCCTTCGAGGCCATGATCTTGGCCACCGTCTTCTTGTTCACCACCTCGCCGTGAGCACGCAACTCGGCCGTGACCCGCGGAGACCCGTAGGTTCCCTTCGAATCCTTGTGGATCTCGACGATCTTGACTTCGAGGTCGGCGCGACGCTGCTGTCCCGGCGTCAACACCGTGGTAGCTCTACGTTTGATGTACTGGTAGTAGCCAGATGTGGACACTGTCAGCAGTCGCGCCATCCGCGTGATCGAAAAGCGCTCACCTTCCGGTGCGGCGGTACCGGCGGTCTCCGCAATGTCGTCGGGGCCGGCGTACTTCACCATCAGATCGAACCGGGTCGATTCTTCTGCGTCGCAGCATAAGCCGAGGCTTTTACCAGGAAAGCGTTGTCTTTCTCGAGCTCGCCGACCTGCCGTCGCAATCGCAGCAACTCGGCGCGTTCGGCCGTGTCCAGAGGTTTTTCTCCATGGACCTCGGCGGCAGCGATCCTGCGTCGCTCGACTTTGACCCACTCACCCAACAGGCTCTCGCTCAGGCCCAGCTCCCGGGCCACTTCTGCGATGGTACGGCCGGAATCGATCACACGATGGGCGGCCTCGACCTTGTACTCGGCCGTGAACGACCGACGCTTGCGAGGAGGCATACGGACATCCTTCCAGCGGGACTGGAGTCCCGCTAACTCGATGTCCACTTTTCGGGGGGAACCTCAGACAACACCGCCACCGAACCCGCTCAGGAGGTGACCCAAGCGGCGCTGACCGCATAACCACCCGACGAAGACTCACGCGACGACGTCATACACCACCACCCAGGACTTTGACCCCCGGTAGGCGTGGACTCCTGCTTAGAAGATGTTTGGGCCGTGGCCGCGATGGTCAGTCACCTGGTGACCCCAGGATGTGGACCGACAGGAGCGATGACGATGGCATGGACGTTGCGGATCGTCGTGGCCGTCCGGCTGGTCAAGCAGCGCTCCACGATGGTCAAGCGCCGGGACGCGGTCTATGCCCGGCTCGATGCGTTGGTCGAGTTGCTCGGGCCCAGGAACAGGCGTCAGAACGCGGCTGCCGCCCGGTGATGGCCGCCGCGACCGAGGTGACCGCAGCGAGCACGTTATCGAGGCGGCCAGGTTGTTGCGGGGTGGTGCCGGAGAAGCCGTTGTCGATGAAGATCCGTTCGCGGGGGACGTCGAGCGCGAGAAGCCGGGCACGGGTTCGATCGGTCATCAGATCAGCCGTTGTTCCGACAGTCCACCGAGGAGCCGAGGCGAAGCCAAAGTCTCCGGACTCCCCGGGCAGCTCAGCGTTATGTGCGCCGGAACTCGCTCGGGGAGCGGCCGGTCCATCGCTTGAAGGTGTGTGAGAAGTTGGTGAGGTCGCTGTATCCGAGATCCGTGGCGATCTCACTCACCGACATTGATCGGTCGAGTAGCCGCAGCATCGCGCGTTCGCGCAGGAATGACTGGTGCAACCCGCGAAAGGTGGTCCCCTCCTCGGCAAGGCGCCGCTTGAGTGTGCTGGTGGATATCGACAGCTCGTGCGCGACCCACTGGCTACTTCTCTGTCCGGGGTCCTTCTCCAACAGCCGTCTCACCTTCTCCGAGAACGACGTGGTTCCGCTGCGCTGGTCGAGAGTTCGTTGCAGATCGGCGATGGCGTGTCGATACGCGACGGGATCAGAGAACCGGCAGACCTCGTTGAGAGTGTCAGCGGGGATGTGGAGGAACGACATCGGAGCGTCGAAGAACAGGCGCCCGGCTAGCATGTCCTCGTAATTGGTCGGGAAGGCGGGCGCTGGCCAACTCAAGTGGAGTGTAACGGTCTGCACCTCGCCGGCGAGCATGTCAAGCAGTCGCAGTAGCGCCGACCCACTGTAGGTGACGACCAGGCAGTCCAGGGCCGAATCACGTGTGTGTCCGGTGAGCCCGACGGTGAGGCCGTGCTCACTTGGGTGAAACTGGGGGCTGACCGCTGTCGAAATCAACGGCAGATAGGTGAGCAGCTCCACGATCTCGGCCACTGAGCCTGCGCTGACCAACGGAAAACTCAACGGGCCGAAGGACGTCAATTGGGCCTGTTCAGCGAACGCGAAACCGAGCAGGGTTGCCTGGTCGACATCGAGTTCGGGGTAGACCTCCCGAAACCACCGTAACGGGACCTGGGTGTCACGCTGGATCAGCGTCGCCTCGTCGGTTCCTTCGCGTGCCATGATGTTACGAAGCCGTGCGACGGCGTCTGGGTCGAGCGCTTGGCTCTCGAGCAGCTGCACGAACACGAGCGGGGGCACACCCGCGTCATTGGGGCACGCCCGCGTCATTGGGGCACGCCCCTCGTCACTGATGTTCACCATCGTCTCGCTGAGCCAAATTCACAAGTTTCTGACTCTGTCGAACATAGTCGTAGGTGCTCATCTTCGACAAGACTTCTACCAAGTATTCACATTGAGGACTACATATCAGGAGTTGACTATGGCAGTTGTCACTTTTGTCTCCCACGACGGCGAGACGCATGAGGCGGCTTTGGTGGAAGGTCAGTCGCTGATGCAGGTTGCTACCGATAATGCGGTGCCCGGGATCGATGGGGACTGTGGTGGAGAAACGGCGTGCGGGACCTGCCATGTGATCGTCGATCCGCAATGGTCCGACGTGGTGGGCCTCTCGGGTGCCGATGAAGAAGAGATGCTCGCGATGAACCCTGAGCGGCAACCTACCTCTCGGCTGTCCTGCCAGATGGTGGGCTCAGAGGAATGGGACGGCTTGGTCGTCCGAACACCCGAGTTCCAACTGTGACGACGAAAGGCAGGTAAGACGCGTGAAGGTTTCCGAGACGATCGGCGACAAGGTTCAGTCGGCCATCCCGATGGATCTGCAGATCCGGGGCGCACACCTCTATGACAAGACCCGACGCTGGGTGACCGGAACGAATGGGACGAAGATGTTCGTCGAGAGCCCCATCCCGCCGGTCGAGGATGTCGAACTCGCCGACATCGACCTCAGCAACCCTTTCCTCTATCGGCAGGGGCGTTGGCAGTCGTACTTCGAGCGCGTGCGTAACGAGGCGCCAGTGCACTACCAGCCCAACAGTGCGTTCGGTCCGTTCTGGTCCGTCACTCGCCATGCCGACATCGTGGCCGTCGACAAGAATCATGCGGTGTTTTCCGCCGAACCGTTCATCGTCATCGGTGTCCCGCCTCGCTTTCTCGATATCGAGATGTTCATCGCGATGGATCCGCCTCGCCACGACAGGCAGCGGGCCGCGGTTCAGGGTGTGGTCGCACCGAAAAACCTGCGTGAGATGGAGGGGCTCATTCGATCGCGCGTTCAGGAGGTGCTGGACAACCTGCCCGTGGATCAGCCATTCGACTGGGTTCAGAATGTCTCGATCGAGCTGACCGCTCGGATGCTCGCGACTCTCCTGGACTTCCCGTACGAGCAGCGTCGCAAGCTCGTCTACTGGTCCGATCTCGCGACCTCGATGGAGCAAGCCAACGGCGGTCCCTCGGACAACGACGAGGTGTTCGAAGGCATGCGCGACATGGCGCGCGGTCTCAGCGCGCTATGGCACGACAAGGCGGCCCGGACAGCTGCCGGGGAGGAACCCGGCTTCGATCTGATCACCATGTTGCAGAGCAACGAGAGCACTAAGGACCTGATCGACCGCCCGATGGAGTTCTTGGGCAACCTTGTGTTGCTGATCGTCGGAGGGAACGACACGACCCGGAACTCGATGAGCGGCGGTGTCCTTGCGCTGAACCGGTTCCCAGACCAGTTCGAGAAGCTGAAGGCCAATCCCGGCCTGATCCCCAACATGAACTCGGAGATCATCAGGTGGCAGACACCGTTGGCTTACATGCGCCGAATTGCAAAGGCCGACACCGTCTTGAACGGGCAGTTCATCCGCAAGGGTGACAAGGTAGTGATGTGGTACGCCTCGGGCAACCGCGACGAGCGTGTGTTCGAGCGACCCGATGACTTCATCATCGACCGGGCCAACGCCCGCAACCACATCGCCTTCGGGTTCGGCGTACACCGGTGCATGGGCAACCGACTGGCCGAGATGCAGCTGCGAATTCTCTGGGAGGAGTTGCTCCCCCGCTTCGAGAACATCGAGGTCGTCGGCGAACCCGAGTACGTGCAGTCCAACTTCGTGAGGGGTATCAGCAAGATGATGGTGCGCCTCACCCCGAAATCCGGCACATGACATCGCAGCGAGCCCTCATCATCGGTGCCAGCCATGCCGGAGCCCAACTCGCGGCGAGTCTGCGCCAGGAAGGGTGGAGCGGTGAGATCGTCCTTATCGGCGACGAGTCGGCGGCTCCGTATCAACGCCCCCCGTTGTCGAAGGCCTACCTGGCCGGCAAACGTGTACTCGACGAGATCACCATCCGCAGTGCGGACTTCTACTCCAAGCAGCGAATCCAGCTTCTGGACGCGCACGTGGAGGCGATCGACCGCTCGGCTGGGCACATCGTTCTGAGCACCGGCGAAACACTGACATACGACAAGCTCGCGCTGTGCACGGGAGCCCGCCCTCGTCAGCTCCGAGTTCCTGGGGCCGAGCTCGCCGGGGTCCATTACCTTCGGACCGCCGCAGACGTCGAGATGATCCGCACGTCCGCCACCCCCGGGCGGCGGGTGGTGATCGTCGGGGGCGGCTACATCGGACTTGAGACGGCCGCCTCGCTGCGGGCACTGGACCTGGAAGTCACCGTGCTCGAAGCAACCACTCGCGTCCTCGAGCGGGTCACTGCTCCCGACGTATCGACGTTCTTCGAACGGATCCACCGAGAGGAGGGCGTCGACATCCGAACGAACGCGAGGGTCGATGCCCTGACCGGTGACCGTACAGTCCGTGAAGTGACTCTGGACAGTGGTGAATCAATTCCTGCCGACCTCATCATCGTCGGCATCGGCGTCGAACCGAACACCGACCTCGCCGACGCTGCGGGTCTCGTGGTCGACAACGGCGTCGTGATCGACGACCATGCCCGGACCGAGGATCCCGACATCGTGGCCGCCGGAGATTGCACAAGCCACGACATGGCCCGTTACGGCCGCCGTATACGCATGGAGTCCGTGTCGAGTGCGGGGGAGCAGGCCAAGGTCGCCGCCTCGACCGTCTGTGGAAAATCTAGGAAGATCGCGGCACTTCCCTGGTTCTGGTCAGACCAATACGATCTCAAGCTGCAGATCGCCGGTCTCAACACCGGTTACGACGAAGTCGTCTTCAGCGGTGACCCCACCCGGGACCGCGACTTCAGTTGCTTCTACCTACGCGGTGGCAAGCTCATCGCCGCCGACTGCATCAACCGCCCCCGCGACTTCATGTTCAGCAAGCGAGCCATCATGCAGCAACTTCCCGTCGATAGGGCCGAGCTGATGCTCGGCGGACTTGCCCGCAGTTGATCGATCGTGGGTGTTGGATACGACGAGCAGCGACCGTGTTTCGGAAAGGAACATCAATTGACGACCGTGATCCGCCACCCTCGTCGAGCGGGGTGGGGCCCGGAGGGTGAAGCGATTCGGCACCACATGCTACGCACCTACACCTGGCCGATCCCCGATCGACATGAGGGGAAATGGGGCGACACATCGCTCCCCATCCCGGGCGGCGGGTTGCCAATCGCGTCGGGGCGCAGATGAAGCAGACACCGGTGGTGTACTTGGGGGCGACCGAATTCCTCGACATCGATCACGAGTCCGTCCGGGCGTTCACCGCCGCCGCGATTGGCGATGCGAGCACCGACCGGGACAAGGCGAAGCGCCTCTTCGCCGCCGTCCGCGACCAGATCTGGTACGACCCCTACACAGTCTCAGAGGATCCCGCCCACTATCGAGCGAGTTTTGTCCTCGAGGCCGGGCGAGCCTATTGCGTCCCGAAGGCGGTGCTCTTGACCGCGGTGTGCCGCGCGGCACGGATTCCGGCGCTGCTGGGCTTCGCTGACGTCCGCAATCACCTGCAGACCGAAACGTTGCGAGTGCTCATGGGCGGCACGGACCTGTTCGTCTATCACGGCTACAGCCATCTCTACATCGACGGCCGGTGGTTGAAGGCGACGCCTGCGTTCAACACCGAATTGTGTGCGCGTTTCGGTGTACCGCCGGTGGATTTCGACGGCGATCGCGACGCCCTCCTGCACGCCTTCACCGCCGACGGAGCCCAGCATATGGAGTACGTCCGCCAGCGCGGCGTCTTCGACGACCTGCCTTTGAACGCGATCCTGACCGAGCTTCGGCATACCTATGGACCGCTGACGCTTAAGGGCACTCACGGGACCGCTGACGCTTTCACCGACACACCCACCAACCACACCCAGCCCGACAGGATCTCCCGCGGGCCCCGCTCATCCCTGGAGACCCGATGAGCACGGCGACCACAGCGGACACCTTGGATGTGCGTAACCCAGCCGACAACCGGCACGTCGCAACTGTCCCTGTGGATGACCGTGAGAACGTGAATGGCATCGCGGCTGATCTCCGCCGCGCCCAGGTCGGGGCCGAAGCTGGCCCGAGGCAACGCGCCAGGTGGTTGCATCGCTGGCGGGACTGGATCCTGGACGCCTCACCGACCTGTTGCAAGCCGAAACGGGCAAGGTGCGCCCTGACGCCCCGGTGGAGACGACAGCGTCGTGTGAGTTCATTACCTACTACGCCAACCCATGCCGAGGAGTTTCTCACTGGCGAGCAGGTCAGGTCCTCGGGTCTGCTGAGACTGTCGAAGCGACTGTCCACCACCTACCACCCGTACCCGGTCGTCGCTCATCACGCCGTGGAACTCCGGTCACCCTGTTCCTCATGGACGCAGCGCCCGGGTTGGCTGCCGGAAGCGCGGTCCTGGTGAAGTCCTCGGGGACGCCACTGATGTGTGCGGGTCATCGAGGGCTGGCACGAGATCGGAGCCCTTTGGTTCTGGCGAAGCGGGTGCGTCGGTGGTGGACGCCGTTGACTTCGTGCAGTTCACCGAGCGACAGCCGTTCTGATCGAAAACCCGCGTCCTTCGTGCGCGTCACCCGCCTCGCCGGGGCATGGTCGCGGCGATGAAGTTCGTCCCCGGACAGCTTGCCGGCAGGCTCGGCTCTGGGCACGGACACGGTGTTCCTCGATGAGGTCGACGTCGCGGCCCGCCAAGCTACCTGGACAGAATCCGAAACAACTGAACCAGTCTTCGAAATCCATCATCCACCCATCCACTCGAAGGGGAAGTCACATGCCCTGCAGGACCCTGATCAAGGACTATCCACATCAGATAGGGGGGCACTGTGGTTCGGGCGCGATGCGAGATCTTCTGCACTGGCATGGCTTGGGGTGGGACGGACCGCCCGATGAAGGTCTGGTGTTCGCGCTCGGCGGCGCGCTGGGGCTGTCCTACCTCCGATCGAGCGATCTGGTTCCACCGCTGTACCTGGTGGGACGAGGCGCCGACTTCGAAATCGACCTACCTTGCCGGCTCGGCGCAAAGGTCCAAGTTCTTACGACCGACGATCCCAGGGAGGGATGGTCGTGGGTTCGCGACGAGATCGACGCAGGCAGACCCAGCCTGGTGTGGGGCGACATCGCCGAGCTCCCCTACCTGCGGGTCCAGTTACAGATGAGTCGCCACGACATCGTGGTGATCGGCTACGACGAGGCCAAGCGGATTGCCTTTGTCGTGGACAATGACCGCGCCGAGGTGCAGGAGGTCCCGCTCGAGGCCCTGGCTCGGGCGCGGTCCTCGACGTCGTTCCCGCAACCGACGCGCCACTGCACCTACCGCATCACCTGGCCGGGCGCGCTGCCCGACGTGGCGGGCGTGGCGGCAGAGGCATTTCGCCAGTCCGCCGCCAGCATGCGCCGCCCGTCGCAGCCTGGGATCGTCGATCTCACGACAGCGGCGGGCGGGGCCGAGGGCTTAGATGCGGTCGTGCAGCTGGCGGCCGACATTCAGACCTGGGGAGATCTTCCGGAAGACGACCTCGAGATCCTCCTGTTCAGCCTGAGCGCTTTCATCGATAAGGCCGGCACCGGCGGCGGGCTGTTCCGCCGGTTGCTCGCCGATGGCAGCGCGGATATCGCACGCCTGACCGGCGACCTCGCCACCGCAGACCTCGTCGTCGCCGCCAGCCGTTGTGCGCAGGCATGGACGGCGACTGCACGTGCCGGGATCCAGCGCGACGTTGATGTGCGAGCTCGCCTTGACGGGGTGGCCTTGTCGGCTAGCCAGCTGCCGGAACTTGAGTTGGACTTGGTCGAGTCCCTGGAGTCTGCTTCAAGCTCGCTGACAGCACGCTGAAGACGAAAGGCAGTCAGCGAAATCTAGAATTTCTTTCCAGTCAGACATCTGGGTAGGACGGAGCAGAGAATTGATACGCATAGTTGGAGTTCATGACCCCGGCGACTATCGCGCGCACTACGGCACCGGTGGAGGTGCCCAGGACGATGGGAGACTGATCTCCTCGTGGGCGGCACACCTCGCCGGCGAGGGCAAAGTGGAGTTGCGTCAAAGGCTGCCGGCGCTCTTCCCCGGAGTGTGCCGGGTGTATTTGCCTAGCGGTCACACTCGCGATCGGCGTTGGGCGCATTTCGTCGACAGGGAGCTCTGAACCATGGGCAAGGCTTCGGATGCGGTCAGTGGGTCGTCCGACCCCGACGTGGAGGACTGGGTGCGCTCGTTCCGGTTCCCGGAATCTGGCTCGCCTGAGTTGCCGCCTCACCATCCCAATTGTCTTGGTTGTGGGCCGGCGAACCCGCACGGGCATCGCCTGTCGGTACGGCGTTGCGGAGACGGCGTCCACGCCCATCACCGTTTCGACTCCCGCCACGTCGGCGCCCCAACGATCGCCCACGGCGGTGCGGTCGCCACCGTCCTCGACGACCTGTTCGGATTCCTGCTCTACACCGTGGGAGAACTCGCCGTCACCCGCCACCTCGCCATCGACTACCTCGCCCCGGTCCTGCTCGACACCCCCTACACCCTCCGCGCCCACATCCACGCCCGCGACGGCCGCAAACTACACCTGCGAGCCACCATCGAAAACGACCACGCCCACGTGGTCACCACCGCCACCGCCCTGTTCCTCATCGTCGACATCGACCACTTCCTGACCACAACACACCAACCCCACCACCGGTAACACCCCCAGATTGCGGCAATGCCCACGCACACGAAGACACACAACGCCGCAGATGGACACACCCCTTGTGACGGGACTGTAACTCTCGTTCCAGTATCTGCGGGACGCGTACCGAAACGTGTTGTTGAGCAGTGGATGACACATGTCTGGACAATCGTTCGATCCCACACCGCGGTGATCGCGTCCGGCAGGCCCTTCAGTCCGTCACACACCACAATGCACACATCGGCGACTGCCCGATGCTTGAGGACGGCGAGCCAGAACTTCCCTCACCGCCGTCACCGGCCCATAGCCCCAGGATGGCGCGTTCCCCGTTCACGGTGACGCCGATCGCGACATAGATCGGCCGGTTGGTGACCTGACCGTCCCGGACCTTGACTGGGGATGCCCCCGCTTGCGGGAGGAGGATGGCGTCGATGAAAATCACCGGGTACACCGGATTCACCGGGTCCAGGGGCCGGACGGACCATTCGGCCATCTCCGCGAGGACTTTGTCAGTGATCTTGCTGCTCGTGGGTGTGGTCCTGAGTAGGCCCCAATTCGGCCACTGATCGTCTCCCTCGACACCGAGGCGCCGTAGATGTCATCGAAGAGGCCAAGGCCGTCGAACTCCTGATCAACGAGTGCGGAACCGTCGACAAGGCGGCACTCAAGCTCAACAAGTCCAAAGCCTGGATTTCGTACCGCCGATCCCTGCTCAAACTCGCCCCCGAGCTGCAAACCGCACTCCGCAAAGGCGAACTCGCCGTCCGCACCGCCCGCTCACTCGCACAGGTCCAGCCCCGATGCCCACGAATCGTCGGCGACACCGTCGACGTCGCGGTATCCCTCGTACTGGCCGAGGACTACTTCGGCGGGGTCGAGCGGGCGGAACGCTCCGATCACCGATTCGCGCGCAGACTGGAGGTCGAGTCGAGGCCTGGGCCGCCGAACAGCAGCGGGAACACACGAAGCCCGATCCGGATCCCACACCAGAAATCGAAAACCGTTTGCCGACAAGACCTCCGGCACTGCACGGAAGGTCACGCGCACCTTCCGCCGCCTGGAGGCCGACCCGACCACGTTCGCCGACGCCCTGGTCGACCACCTCGACGCCGACGGATTGCGAACACTCATCCAGGCGCTCACCGATCGATACTGACTCGGGACCGCCTATTGGGGCTCTTCACCGCGGTGAAGAGCCCCAGCATCGAAATCCTTGTTGCGCAACTGCGCAACTGCGCACGACATCCGACGAACCTAACGTTTTCCGACGAACGTCCGCACGTTTCGTCGACTATGCCTGCGTCTACCAATATCTAGGCGAGCAGTAGCTGACGGTCGCGAACATCCACTTCGTTAGCTGTTACCGAGCCCAACCGACAAGGCAAAACGGGGTGAACGCCATTCTGCGGTCACCAGGGTCCGGTTTGACCTAGGCAATACCGGAAACGTTGCAGATGGCGCGGAGGATGTGCGGTTGATCAGTCGGGCTGTGTGCGGCGACGCGCCTGGCGGCGGACGTGGCGTGCCATGAGATGCGCTCTGTTTTTCTCGCTGCGAAAGATCTCCTGGTTCACTGCCTGTTCAATCATTCCCGGGGCCTCAAGCACACGCTGCGCCGCCAGACGCATCAACTCCGCACGATCGGGGCGGCGAGCTGGTCGATTCCCGCCGGGAGTATGGCCATGTACTTCGGAGAGGTCAGCGCCGACTCTGCCCTCCCCTGCCGCGTCGAAGGCCCGAGAGCGGGAACGGCCGTCCGGAGCCGCCTCGCCGTGCTCGCCGAGGACGTTATTGGCCCCCGCTGATCGGATCCATCCGCGCCACATCAGTATCCGCAATGGCGATCCGACGAACCGTGGAAACACCGCCTCGCCCGGCACACATCTGTGCCTGGCCGCCGCACGTGTTGCGATTGCGTGCCCTTCTAACACTGGCGCACCTCGACGATACTGCCCAGGCCAGATGTTCTCGAGCCCCTCCAACGACATACTTTCCGGGTCCATGGACGTGTCACATTCCGAGACGTTGCTGCTCGACACGCACGAAGTCCGCCGGGGTGGGTTCCACCCCGTCAGCCCACTCCGTCACTACCGCGGCGGCATCTGATTCCTTCGCGTGGCTGCGGCGCGCGTATGCATCGAATAATTCGCTCTTGTGCGCAAGCGTCCTGCGCATCAGTTCGTCGATACTGTCCTTCGCCAGTAACCGGTGCACCTGCACCGTCCGCACCTGTCCCATTCGATGCGCACGCGCGATCGCCTGCACCTCGGTGCTCGGTTTCCACTGCGGTTCGGTGAGGACGACGACCGAGGCCGCCTGAATGTTCAGCCCCACACCTCCCGCCTCGATCTGGGACAGAAGCACCGCGCGGCCGTGGTGCGCGGTGAAATCATCGACCATGCGTTGACGCTCGACGGAGCTGGTGGCGCCGGTGAGTGGACCGAAAACGGTCCCGGGGACCGCAGCGCGAAGTGTCTCGAGGACGGCCCGGAAGTACGAGAACACCAGCACCTTGGTCTGGTTGTCTTCCGCCTCCTCGACGATCTCGACGAGACGGTCGAGTTTCGCCGAGCCGGTCCGGGTGCCCGGAAGGTACGCCGCCTGGCGCATCGCCATGAAATTGCCCTGGGCCACCGCCTCCCGGTACCGCCTCTCGTCGTCACCGCAGAGCTGAACCCAGTCCTCGACCTCGATCAGGTCCGGCAACTCGGTGAGCACGTCAACCTGGTTGCGTCGCAGGTATGCCGGTGCGACGCTCTTGCGAAACGCGGTGGCACCGGCGACTCCGTCCCGCGCATGTATCTGCCGGGCGACACCCGGTTGCACGTATCGGACCAGATTCTGGAACTCCTCCACCCGGTTCTCCATCGGCGTACCGCTGAGCAGGACGGCTCTGCCACTGGATTCGACGACGCCGCGCGCGGCGACGGCACGTTGAGTGGTTGGGTTCTTGATGTAGTGCGCCTCGTCAACAATCACCAGGGCCGGGCGAACGGGAACCCGGATCCGCTTCAGGGTGTCGAAGGTCGTGATCGCAACGCCGCCCTCTCGCGCCCATACCTGCAACTGCATGTCCCGGTCTTGTCCGCGTACCTCGTGGGGGACGAGGCTGGTTTGCTTTCCCGTCTCGTTCGACCAATTCACCAGCACACTGGCCGGACAGATCACCAGGAAATACTTTTCGCCCTGGGCCGCGAGGTGGGCGGCCGCCGCGAGCGCCTGCACGGTCTTCCCCAAGCCCATTTCGTCGCCCAGGATCATCTTGCGGCGGCTCAGGATGTACCCCGCCCCGAACGACTGGTATCCACGCAGAAGAGACCGCATGTAGGTGCGATCGAGCGGGGTCCGCTCGACTTCTCGAACGAACCGTTCACCGACAAATCCATGAGCGGCCCGCTCGTCTCCATCACGCGCGGGAACGAATTGACTCAGCAGGGCATTGACAGCGGCAGCGTCGCTTTCGTATGCCGACCACGGGTCACCCCGCCACTCAGCCGCCGCCAGGACATCGGTGATCTTGGTGTCGAGTTCGGCGAGCGCCGGATCCGCGGCAATCGCCTGCAGTTGCTCCCGCGCGGCCTCCGCGCGCGTGCGCTCGGCCTCGCCGGCGAAGAACATCGCCACTCGTTTACCCGCCCGCTGCGCCGGACCGCGCAGCGGATCGACCTGGGTCCGAAGTTCGGTCAAAGGTGCGCCGATCTCACCGACCAGCGGATCCACCCGCCGGAGCACCAGCAGTAACCGCAGCAGCGAGGTGTCGATCCTCGATCGACGGTCCGGGTCGAGACGGAGCCGAATCCGCTCGCGTGCTCGGGTCCTCTGCGCCATCGCCTCCGTGTAGATCGCGTAAGCCGATTGCGGACCGATGCCAGGAACCGCGTCGAGCGCTGCGGGCGACGACGCCGCAATGTCTGCCACCGTGCGGAATCGGGACGCACCGAGGCTGCCCAACCGTGTCCCCCTCGGCAGCGCGTCCTTCAAGGAACTGGCCGGAAGGTCCCGCAGGGCGGCGTGAGTCCGGTCCTCGATTGCCGCACGCACGTTGGTAGCGAGCTCATCTCTCAGCTTCTGTGGAAGATTCTGCGCGGCCCGGCCCCGGTCGAGTAGCGAGTCCACCAACTTCAGTGCGTGATTGACCGCCGCCCTCGTTGCGGCACCCGGTTTGAGCGCGGGTTCCGGTATGTCCTGCCCTGTCGGTGGCTGTCCGGGCTGAGTGATGGCTCGACCCGAGCTCGGTCGAGTTACCGGGTCGGTGGCGGATCGTTCCGTTGCTGCACGTTCTTCGACGTCCGGTCGCATGGCAGCGGCGCGATTCGCCGCCTCGCGCTGCGCTGCAGCCGCGGAGTCCTCGGCGAACCTCCTCTGCGCCTCGATCGCTGCCCACACCTCCGGAGGAAAGCCGGACATACCCAGGTAGTGAACGAAATGGCTTACGAAGGCAACGTCTTTGCGGTGGAGGACGCCGAACGAGACTTGTTGGTTGTCGCGAGTCGTGATCACTAAAGTGTTGAATCCCAACCCCATGATGTCGAATCGCTGGATGTTTCCGGCGACAACGACCACCCTGGGTCCGCTGGTCGCCACGTCACTCCCGAGGAACGCAAGCACCCTGGCATTGGTGATCGCTAAACCGTCGCATGGGGGATACTTCGCCGTCGTCCTCGCCAGGGCCCACACGAACTCGCCCGGATACATGTGCCGTTCGAGCGCGACCAACCACTTCTGCGCAGTTCTCCGCCTCAATTTCGGGGCAATCTGCAGAGGCATAGTGATCCTGACAGGGCGGCAAGTGTGGTTCAGATTACATCGCTTTCAGCCACCCCGCCGTTTCCATACCGATCGAATCCGTGGGCATGACTGCAGGTCATTCATGGTGCGCCTGCCACTCGGCGACGATGGTTCAGTTGTGCATCCTCCCCAGCCAGCAGGCAAATGCACAGTGGTGTTGTTCAGCATCAGGTAACGAGTGACTGACCGGCCCGATACACCAATCGGGTTGGGGAGAACCTAGGAGCAATCGTGGGAACAACACCATGGGGGCCGTGGCCAGACTCGCTCATAGTCCGCGGGCAAGCGGGCATCGTGCCCATCAAGCAGTTGATTGGACTGGGATCATGATCGGCAACGTGTTCGACCTCGCGGAAATACCGGGAATTTACTTCCCCTTCGTACCGGCATGGAACATGTTCGTAGTCTGGTTCAACCAGTTCTAGCAGGGCGATCTTCTCAGTACCGCCAGGCCCGCGCACCTCGGCGCAGCACACCGGGCGGCAGTCCGTCACCCCGGCCGACGACCATAAGCGCGAAACTGAGCGCAATTCCCTGGCTGTACGGCAGTTTCCCAGGCTCGATAAGACCGCGGCTGTGCGTCCGGCACTTCAGCATGGTCACCGCGGCCCGTCGTGAGTCGAACCCAGCTAGGTCGGGTTCCCCGCTCAGCAGGAGTGCAGGACCTGGCTCATCGCGTCCTTCTCTGCCTGGGTCACCCACAACCGGTACAAGGCTTTCACGTCGATCTGCCGTGAGACGTAGGTGCACCGGTAACTCTTGTTCGGCGGCAACCACGATGCAGCGTCGGAATCGGACTTCTTCGAGTTGGTGGGCCCGTCCACGGCCTGCAGGTTCCGCGGATCATTCGCCAGGTCGCGGCGCTGCTCCGGGCTCAACTGCTGGGCACCCTTCTGCCACGCATCCGACAACGCGACGACGTGATCGATCTGCACCGCGGTCGAAGTGTCCTGCCCGCGGACGAAGGCGATCGTGGTACCGGTGTAGGGGTCAAGCAGAGTGCCGGTCGCGACCACACAGTCCCGCGTACTCGACTTATAGGTCAGGTCCACCAAATCGCGGCGCAAGATGTCATTGCGCGTATCGCACCCGTTGTGGCCGCCCTCGACACCGTTGTCGTCGGACCACGACGGACCGAACTGCTCACGGGTGTACCCGGTCTTCGGGGCGCGGCCCTTGACCGCCAGGGTGTCGAGCTTCGCCAACGCCGGCGCCGCATCAAACCCGGCCGGTGCCGGAGCGGCCGGCGCGTCCCCAAGCGAGCCGGTCCCCGGGTTCGCATCAGCAAGGGCCGAGCACCCAGTCATACCGAGCACGGTGACCGCCCCGAGAGCGAGAAGAGCGGTCCGGGGTCGATGGCGCATACGTTCTGTTCTCCTGTTACCTGTGTGACTGATGTGCACACGAGTATCGCCGGTACCTCCGACAACCGCGGTAGCCGGCCCGGCTGAATGCAGTGACCTAGCCGAACATCGAGCATCCCTGCACCTACGAAAGCTCGGATCAGGTTGTGTGGCGGATCAGCCGCCAGCCGCGGCGTGCGGCAATGAGACCGCAGACCGCCCCAAGGACCGCACTGAAAATCAGGCCCGCCGACAGGAACGGCATGGGATTGACGGAATCCATGTCCCCCGTTACTCCCTCGGAGGCGAACTGATCACCCACATAGCCCACGGAGAACCGCACCGGGTACGACAGCCACCAGGCGAACAGACCGGTACATACCAGGCCCGCACCGAGCCCGAGGGCCGTGCCGATCAGTATCAGTGTCCGCATGAGATCAACTTCGTAAACGCCGGCTGTGCTGTTACCGACGTCCGAACGCCCGCACGGCGCCGTCATCGCTCCGGCAGCGCCGGTCTCCACCGCCAATGAGGGCTCGAAACAACGAGAGATGTCCGTTTTGTCTGTTGTTCACCGCGGTGAACAAACCGTACCCGAAGCCGGTTTTAAGGCTGCAGGTGATGTTCCAGGGGGCGCGTCGCTGACGCCCCTGTGGGAGATTTGGATATCGTCGGAGGCCTGTAGACCCAAAGGGAACGGTGGCCATGAAATCTTCGACAGTCACCGACGTGTCGACGCTGCTGATGATCGATTCGGCATCTGCGCGGGACCGGGACGACGCGTTCTCCGTCATCCCTCCCGACGACGGCGGCGGATGGACGGTCGAGGTCCATATCGCCGGTGTGGCCGATGTCGTCGGTCTCGGGTCGGTCGCCGACGAGCAGGCGTTCCTGCGGGCTGCGACCCGGTACCTGCGCAGCCGCACCATTCCGATGCTCGGCGAAACGGCCGAACAGGCAGCCACCCTGACCACGCAAGCGCGGCGGACGAGCCTGCGGGTCACCGGCACCATCACCTCCGACGGCCATCTCGTTGATGTAGTCGTCCGTCGTGGAGAGATCCCGGCGGGCCGATGCGCGGCAGTCGATCATGCCGACGTGCCCGGCATCCTGTCCGACCCGGGACATCCGCTGCATTCCCAGCTGGCCGCCGCGGATGCTGCCGCACAGGTCCTGCTGACCGCCCGCCGCGACGGTGGCGCCCTCGCGTTCTACGACCTCACCCGCGGCTGGGCGAGCAACGAGGACGGGGCAATCGTGTCGATCGCCGCCGAACGGCGGACCGTCGCCTACGTCATCGTGCAGGAGCTGATGATCGCCACCAACGAGGCAGTCGCCCTCTGGTGTGCGGAGCGAGGGTTGCCGATCCTGTTCCGCAACCACCGGCCCAACCCGGTCGCCGGCAGCACCGACGAGCTGATGACCGAGATCGCCGCCGCGGCCGGGGACCCGGACCTGTTCGCGAAACTGCGCGGACGACTGTTGTCCACGCTGCGGGCTGCAACTTACGACCCCACCGTGCATGGCCACTACGGTCTACGCCTGAGCGCCTACACTCACGTCACTTCCCCGCTACGCCGGGTAGCCGATCTGATCAACCAGCGGATTGTCTTCGCCCACCTCGACCACTCCCCCGCCCCTACACCGGCGAACAGCTCGCCGCCCTCGGCGCCGACCTGAACCGGCGCACCCGCGCCGCCCGGGAAGCGAAGAAGAATCACTTCAAACACGCCGACCAACGCATCATCGCCGAACAGGCCACCTTCGATCTCGCCGCCCTCGACAGTCGCCGGTTCCACAAGGTCCTCAAAGCCGAAGCCTCTGGGCCACTACGGGCCGAACTCGCCTCCGAGCTCGCCCGCCGCGTCGATGCCGACCTGCTGACCGCCCCGGACGTCGCGGTCCTGATCGACGCCGCCGACCCCTCCTGGCTGCCCATCCAACTCCGCATCCTGGACACTCTCGCTGACACTCACCCCGAGATGGGGCCCAGCGTTGCGTCGGTGTGGCGGCAAACGCACCCCGACCAACCGCCCACCGACCTCGAGATCCGGGGCAGCGGCGCCGTCCACAACCCGTTGTTCGCCGCCCGCGCCACCCACCTCGGCATCCGCGGACCTTGGACCACCGCTACAGCGAAGAAGCCCGCCGAACAGGCCGCCCTCTGGGCGGCAATGCGTGCACAGCTGACCGGCACCGACCACGCCGACGCGGAACCGGACTGGCCCACCACCGAGCCATCCCCGCATCCCACGACTCCCCCGCCGGCGTCGAAAGATTCCGGTCCCACAACCACGACGGAACCGCGCCGGATGACCGCCCCGGCCGCGCTGAATCTGGGTGGGGCGAAGAAGCCCAAGGCACTCTCGAACCCCACCGCCTGGCTGATGAGCCTGGCCCAGAACAACAATCAGGCCCCGCCCGAATGGGAGTTCCGCACCGACGGGCCTGCGCACGCACCCCGGTTCACCGCCACCGTGTACCTCGCCGGCCACACCGCCACCGCCGATGCAACCACGAAGACTTCAGCGAAGACCGCGTCGGCCGCCGCCCTCGTCGAGGCGCTCTTTACCCAGCACTAAGTTCTTCGGTGTCCGTTTTGTCCGTTGTTCACCGCGGTGAACAACGGACAAAACGGACATACCGAAGTTGCGGCGAATGATCCGCGCATCGTTTCGCCGCCCGGCCGCGTGTCGGACCTGATGCGATCACCTGGTGACGTACCGTGCATTCCGTCCGAAGTAGCCCACACGAGTGGGTGAAGCAAACGGAAAGGGTCCCATGACCATTCATGTCCTTCTCAATCAGAAGGGCGGCGTCGGAAAGAGTACCGTCGCCGTCAATCTCGCCGCCGTCACCGCGGACGTTCTGAACCAGGACGACGATCCCGACGCCACCTCCCCGGTTGCCGCGGTCTCCGTGGACCCGCAGGGCTCGGCGATCTGGTGGGCCGACCGCCTCGATAACCTGCCCTTTCACGTCGTGCAGGCTCACGACGACCTCAACGGGCTCCGTCAGTTGGGTCAGCTGCCTGGCATTCGCCACGTGTACGTCGACACCCCCGGTTGGATCGACCTCAATGCCGCCGATGACACAAGCGACCCGCTCGGTCGCGGACCGGCCGCCGATGCATTGCGGACGGTTCTCGAGGTTGCCGATCACGTTATCGTGCCGATGGAAACCGAACCGCTCTCGTTCGACCCGACCGCCCGCACCATCCGAAAAATCCTGGAACCCCGCGGCATTCCGTACACGGTCGTGATCAACAACTGGGATCCCCGCGACGGCAAGCTCGATCTCGAGGAAACCAAGGATTTCGTTCGTGCGAACAAGTGGCCGCTCGCGAAAACCGTGATCCGGCACTACAAATTGCATGCCCGGGCGAGCGCCGACGGCCTGGTGGTCACCGAATACCCCGCGAACCGGGTGGCGTTGCAGGCCCGGGAGGACTTCTACCGGTTGGCTTTGGAGTTGCGGATCGACGGTGGTCGGTGATGGCACGCGGTACCCGCACCAACCTGGCGACCCTCGCCGGCGTCGTTGGCGAGAACTCCCCCGTCGACCGTCCCGTCGCCGGCGGGACACCGACCAACGTGCCACTGAGTGAGCTGGCCCCGAATCCGCGTAATCCGCGTGACGACCTCGGAGATCTCAGCGATCTAGTCTCGATTACCGGCACTCAACTCCAACCCGCGCTGGTGGTCACTCGGGACGCGTATCTGCGGTTGTATCCGGAAGACGACACTAAGATCGGGCTGGCCCGATGGGTGGTGATCAACGGATGCCGGCGCCTGGCCGCCGCCGCAAACTTCGGCCGCCCCAACCTCGACATCATCGTCAAGGACGAAGTCGCCAAGGACCGGGAGACCCTACTCGCCGCGGCGGTCATCGAGAACGTCGGCCGCCGCGACTTCGACGTCATCGAAGAGGCCAAGGCCGTCGAACTCCTGATCAACGAGTGCGGAACCGTCGACAAGGCGGCACTCAAGCTCAATAAGTCCAAAGCCTGGATCTCGTACCGCCGATCCCTGCTCAAGCTCGCCCCCGAGCTGCAAACCGCACTCCGCAAAGGCGAACTCGCCGTCCGCACCGCCCGCTCACTCGCACAGGTCCCGCCCGAGGCCCAAGTCCAGGCCTGGGCCGCCGAACAACAGCGGGAACACACGAAGCCCGATTCGGAACCCACACCTGACTCCGAAACCCGTTTGCCGGCACGCACCCCCGTCACCGCAGCGAAGGTCACACGCACCTTCCGCCGCTTGGAGGCCGACCCGACCACGCTCGCCGAGGCCCTGGTCGATTACCTCGACGCCGACGGACTGCAAACTCTGATCCAGGCACTCACCGATCGACACTGATCCAGAAACCGTTATTGGGGCTGTTCACCGTACGCGGTGAACAGCCCCAATAACGAAAACCCCTGGTGTGCCCAGGTATCGAGCTCGGAAGCGTTAGGCATGCCACCTAACGCTTCCGACGACACCTCACGCGTTCGTAGGAAGCAGTAGCTAGCTAACGGCTGCGGTCATTCGCTTCGTCAGCTGTTACCGAGCGCCGTTCTGTGGCCACCAGTGCGCGTCAGTTCGGTGGGCGTTTGCGGCACTCTTCGTAACTCAGGCCGGAACTGAAACAGTCGTAGAAGCCCGACTGAATGTCGCCGGAGGTGGGAGGCTCCCCACAGAGAGTTCCACAGCGGAGATAGTTCGGCGCAATAGAACCGTCTGGGTAACGACACACGCCGCTGTCGCAGCTGTACTTGCGGCCGTTCGGATCGATCGGCATCAGGTCCGGTGTGTAGGACCACACGTAGGCGTCGGTGCGAGCTACTCGGGTGCAGTAGACGGTCCTTCCGTCTGCCAGATGTCCTGCTGCATGGTGATCATCGCAGTAGGCGTTCAGTTTGACTTCAGGACCAGGAGGCACGTTCCGACCGTCTTCCGGACCCGGAGCCACCGGTGCAGCGGACAGGCTATCAATCCAAGGAATAGGTGAGGCAGCCGCTGGCACAGCGGATATGGCGAGTATCGCCACTCCGCCGAAGACGGCGGTCACGAGCCGTCGCAGAATGCGCGGGTGGTGTGCAGTTCGCAGCAATGCTTTGTCCTCTAGTCGATTTCGCTATTCGATACCCGGTATAAGTCGTTGCGGCAACTTCGCCGGTGGGCGCCGCCAGTCCAGACGGCTCGGCGCCGTCCTGGGGTCTTGAGCCCTGGGTCATGGCCACCCGGGCAGGCGCGTTCGGCTTCAGATCCTCGTCTCGTGACGTCGTCCCCGACTATCGAATCAGGAGATTAGAGGATGGGGTATCGATCGTTTGAATGCTTCTCTCCGATTTGACGCAGCTGAAGGCCCTAATACTGCAACCGAAGCCGCAACTTGCACCGCCGACAAAGACGAAAACGGGCTGAGCGCCGTTCTGCGGCCACCAGGGTCCGTTTTGGCCTTCGTCATACCGGTACACCCGAGAACGTCGCTCTACGGCGAAACTGTGCCCGGTCGACACCCTCCCCGTCGTTCGTTTTCAGTGTTCGGTTGAAGAATCCGGTATGACGCGCCGATACCGGACGATGTGGATGTCGCCCCCTCCGGTGATACTGATGGACGTGAAAATCGGCTATGCACGCTGCAGCACCAAGGCCCAGGACCTCGCCGGCCAGGTCGCCTGGCTCGGCAAGCTCGGAGTCGAGCAGTCCCGCATCTACACCGACCACGGATACACCGGACGCAACAGGAAACGTCCCTCACTCGCCCGCGCCCTCGAGGTCGCCCGGGCCGGTGACGAATTCGTGGTCACCAAACTCGACCGGCTCGGCCGCTCGGCTCGGGATCTACACGAGATCGTCGACGGCCTCGTCAGTCACGGTGTCGCCCTCAACATCGACGGCCGGGTTTACGACCCGACCGATCCGATGGGAAAAATGTTCATCGGCTTCCTGGCGATCATGGCCGAGTTCTCTGTTATCTGGACACGCCGGGACGCTCACCTCCCTGATCTGGGAGTTGCAGCCTGATGCACTGAGTACCGGCACAGGGAGGCCGGTATGCGGGTGGTCAAGGATGTGGATGGCGGCATTGTCCGACGGGTGATCCTGCTGGACGACTCCGGGCGCGAGATTGTCCCGGTGACCCGGTTTCTGGCGCATCTGCAGGATTCCGGTTACAGCCCGAACACCCTGTCTTCGTATGGCTACGACCTGCGACGGCTGTTCATGTTCCTCGACCAGCACAGCATGGGCTGGACCGAGTTCCGCCCGTCGACGGCGCTGGAGTTCCTGGGGTACCTTCGCAGGATTCCCAGCCGCGGCCCGGCTCAGCGGCTCGGGTTGGCGGTCGCGACCGCCGAGGGACGGCTGCTGTCTCCGGCAACGGTGTCCCGGATTCTGGCCGCGACGTCGAGTTTCTTCGAGTGGGCGATCGCCGCCGAGTTGTACACGACCTCAGATAATCCGATGCAGAAGCGCGAGGACGCCGCTCTCGCACGGGTCCCGGATCGGCACCAGCCGTTCGTGGGTGCGGCGAGTCGGCAACGACCGGTGCGCCGGGCGGTCCGGGTTCGGCTGCCGATCCGGCTGCCGCGACCGCTGAGCGGTGATGACATCGAGGCGTTGTTGGCGAGCATGTCCTCGTTGCGGGATCTGGCGATCTTCCTGTTGATGCTCGACGGCGGCCTACGCCGGGTGAGGTGCTGTGCCTGCAGCTCGACGACATCGCTTACGGTCGGCGGAGGGTCGCGATCCGCAAGCGCGACGACCATCCGCGCGGTGCTCGCGCAAAGGCGCGACGGGAGCGGGTGGTCGACCTGCACGAGTCGCGCACGTTGGAGGCGGTGAGTCGGTATGTGCTGCACGAGCGGCCCCTTGACGCCACCAGCCCGTTCGTGTTCCTGATCGGCGGCACCGGCACGAACCGCGGGGAACCGCTCAGTTATCAGGCGATGGCGCGAGGATTCGCCGTCGCCTGGACCGGTTGGGATCCGGAGCCCGGACAAGACACCCACGCGTTGCGGCACACACACGCGACGGCGATGTGGGAGTCGGGAATGAGAGAGCTTGCCTTGCAACGCCGTTTGGGTCATGCGTCGCCGGAATCGATCCGGATTTACACCCGGGTGTCCGACGATCAGGTGGTCCGCGAATATGACGCGGCGCTCGGACGGCGATGGTGACATTACCGCTGAGGCTCACAGGTGACGGATCGGTCGAGAGCCCGGTACCGAGCGAACACGTCGGCCGCGCCACCTACCGCGAGTGGTTGTGGCGACACGTGCCACCAACCAGAAGTATTCGCGACTGTATGCCTATGACGATTTCGTCGAGCTGTGGCCCTCGCTGGCCGATTGGTTCGCCGCCCTCTGTCGAAGCGCATGTTCGACACCGAGAATCCGGTGCCAGGGCGGAATCCACACGGAGGGGCGAGCGTGATCATGCCCTACCTGTCGTACCTGTCGCTCGTGCACGGCATCCGGCTCGACTACGACCTACTATTCGCCCGAACGTTCGCGAGCCCGTTCACCGCCTCCGCACGCACCGCCGGATTGGGAATCGACCCGGACACTTTCGAGCGGTACGTGAGCCGGCTCGTTCAGCTCGGGTACTCGACGCAGGGCGCGCTGACGGCCCTGAAATGGTCGTTCGGCAGGATGCTGCTGCATCGCGGTAACCCCGACATGACTGCGCTTACGATGGCCGATGTCTGTGAGTTGCGCTGCGCAGCCGACTCGTTCGCGGATCGTCTCTGGGTCGAACCGGTGCGAGAGTTCTATAGTCGTTCCGAGGAAAGCGGCCTTCTACAGATCCAGCCGAGACATTCCGACGATCGGCAACGGCCCGGATCAACGGGGCGCATCTACTGCTGTTCACGATCGGGCAGGTCGATGCCGCGCCCCGGGCAGGGTCGACGCCGGGTCGTGGACCTCACGCCTCGCTCCGGCCGGCACACCCCCGAAGATGACGGCGGTCATCGAGCGTTACCTACGGCTGCATTTGGACGCCAACCTCGGCCGGGAGCAGTCGGTCCGGCACTTCCGGGATGCGTTGCGGCGCCTGGTGCTGTGGCTGCGTGAAGCGCATCCAGAGATCACCAGCTTCGACCAACTGGACCGCAAGCACGCCGAGGAGTTCCTGCGCTGGCTCGGCGAGCAGACGAGTGAACACACCGGGATGCCGCTGGCGCTTACGACCCGGCGCTCGATCGTCACCCTGCTCGCCCGATTCGTCAACGAGACCGCCGCCTGGGGCTGGGACGACGTGCCAGGACGGGTCTTGTTCACCCGCGGCGACATCCCCAAGATTGCTCGGACGGTGCCGCGGTTCATCCCCGATCACGAGCTCACCGCGTTGATGTCCGCAATCGACCAGTTGCCCGACCAGTATCAACGGGCCGCGTTGATCATCGCCCGTTGGTCCGGGGCCCGCCGCGACGAGATACGCCGCCTGGCGATCGACTGCCTCGACGCCTACCCGGACGGGCATCCGCGGCTGCGGATCCCGGTTGGCAAGGGCTACACCGAACGCATGATTCCGCTGCACCCAGACGCCGCGGCCGCGTTGCGGCCGCTGATCGAACTGGCCCGAACCAGGAGAGCCCGCGGCCGGTTCGACCCTAGCGTCGGCCGGTCCGTCGAGCACGTGTTCACCGTGCGCGGCAAGCTGCTGTCCAAGGGTTTCCTGTTCGACCTCGCCCTCAAGACAGCCTGCACCACCGCAGGACTGCTCGACTCCCAGGGGCGCCCCACGATCAGCGCGCACCGATTCCGGCACACCATCGGCACCCAACTCGCCGAGGGCGGCGCACGGCTCCAAACGATCATGGCGGTCCTCGGCCACCGCACGCCGCACATGTCACTGATCTACGCGTCCCTGTCGGACCCGACCGTCAAACAGCAGTATCAGGCGGCCCTGGATCGGCACCTTGACGGTGTCACGCTCGCCGGGCCGGCCGCACAGGCGCTGCGCGAGCACCGCCTCGACCCGCAGGCGGTGTCCTGGCTGCAGACGAACTTCCTCAAGACCGAACTCGAACTCGGCCACTGCCTGCGCCTGCCGCAGGAAGGACCGTGCGAATGCGATCTCGTGTTGACTTGCTCAAAATTCCTGACAACCAGCGACTACGCGCCCCGGCTTCGCCAGCGGCTGACCACCGAACAAACCCTAATCGGCGACGCCGTCGAACGGGGATGGGACCACGAGGTCGAACGGCACCAACGCACCGCCGACCGCATCAAGGCACTCCTGTCCGACCTCGGCGAGGAACGGCAGCACTGAAAACGCATCGGTGAGGATCCTCCACTGAAGGGGTACTGGCATTCCTTCGAGGCGCTTGACTTCCGGAAGTTGTCCACATAATCGAGTCAGACCTGAACCGTCAGCGCACGCGGGCCGGCGTCGAGGTCGCGAAGGCGAAGGGCAAGATGCGCGGCAAGCAGCACCGGTTATCTCCGCTTCGACGTAGTCTGCTGCTCCGTGACTACGAGACGGGCAAGTTCACGATCGCCGACTTGAGCCAGAACTACTCCCTCAAACGCACGAGCCTCTACGCCAACCTCGAATTGGCGCGAACGGAACGAGCAGCCGCGGAACTGAACTCCGTAGAGGAAGAACTATCGGCCTGATATTTTCGAATCCTTAGGCCCGGCGGCTACGGGCGGTGAGCTCGACCCGTTGGCGGAGCGAGCCATCTGCGTGCGGAACCCATGCCCCAACAGGAACCCACCGCCGCTCCCTGAGGGCTGTTCGAGCGGCGATGACCGTCGGCAGATCAGCGGACACAGCGCCTATCGCCCAGCTATCGAGTAGATCTCCGTCACTGGTACGGACCTCGACCTCATGCGACTCTGATCCGTCCTGAAGGATCGCGACCGGGCGCTTGAGGCGATCGTGCTGGGCGATTGCGTGAAGCTCGCACACGTACAGAATGGTGGGCAGTCCAGGGATGCCGACTAGCAGTGAGGACAGCAGCAGCAGATCCGAACCAGTGGTCGAGACGAGAGCCTGGGCGACGACGTAGAGGGCAGATATCGAAGCCATTCCGACCACGCCCAGCGCCCATGCGGCAGAGCGCGGAAGCCGATGACCGCTGCGGTGGTCGGCGAGCATCACCGTGGACGCGACAACCGACACGCTCAACGCTGCCACGGCCGCAGTCAGACCAGCAGTCTCGTCGACAGCGATTGCCACGACGAGGATTCCGGCAGAGAACGCACCCATCACCACCGCGATTTCAGCAGCAGCTACGGCGACATTAACCACTTCATCCCGGGTCCATGCCCCCCGGAAGACTGACGATCGCTCGCGCATCGGCACTGTCCCCTCCCCATTTCTCGGGACAGCTTATCGGGGCGCAGACAGAAGGTTCACGGTCCCATGTTGCTTCCCGTTGACCCGCCGGCCCCACGATCCGATCAGGCACGCCTCCGTGCTGGGTTCGTTGCGCTGCACGGGGAGCGCAACGGCGACTTCCGTGCGGCCGCAACGTGTGGATGTTGCACCGCAACGTCGGACTCGGTGGACGTTGTTGCCGCAACGGGATTGTCGAGGGGTTGTCCTCGGACCGGTTGTAGGCGGTCAGGTCGAAAAGCGCGAACTGGTCGTCACTCCCCCAGCCTGGGGTCGGACATCACCGGGCACCGACCAGTGCGTACTGCTGGCCTGTCGTTGCTGCATTGCGACTGTCGGTTGCGTCGTCGACCTCGGGCAGCGGCGGGGTGCGGAACCCCGCCTGTACGGCTCGTTGCGCAACCTTGTCGTATCGGCGCATTGCGGTGGAGGCCGCCTTGGCGTGGGTGATCGTTGCGATTTCCGCGTAGCTGAGATTCTCGGTGATCCGGAGGCGAGCGGTTTCCTTGACTGTGGGGTCGAAGTCGTCGCAGGCGTCGATGAAGTCCAGGAGGTTCTCGATGGTCTGTTCCCCGTCGGGCAACACGTTGACCTCCGGTGACGCCTCGGGGGGCGCATTGCGGGCAACCGACGGCTCCCCCAGGTCTGCAACGGCTGCAACGCTGGGTGCATCCGCAACGAGCGGTTCGGCAACCACCGCAACAGTGGCTGGCGTGGCGTCCACCTGGTCCTCGATCGGCACCGACGCGTCGACAGCTGCGGTACCTTGCGGTGCCGGATCGCCGGCCTCGGCAACCGGCCCTGTGGCAACGTCGGATGCCGACGCAACGTCGGGTGCAACAGGGTTGGCCTGAGAGCGACGGAACGCTTCCCATGTTTGGCGGTTCATCTCGATACCTTGCTCCTCGAGCTCGTTGCCGAGTTCGTTGCGCGCCACCTCAGCCTTGACGTTTGCAGCCTGCATGAGGGCGTTGTACTCGGTGTAGGCGGTCCCGATGGACTTGATGAGAATGCCCACGCCGTGCGTAAAGGCCAGAACCAGCAGCGGCGGAATGATCGCCAGGAGGGCGGCGCCGGTCGGTGTGAGGGGGGTGTAGCCCAGGTCGATACCGGCGGCGAGTTTCCGTGCAGCGTCTTCACCGGCCCGGTGCGCGTGGTAGGCATTGCCGTAAACGCTGATGAGGACCACGCTGACAGCCAGCGCCAGAAAAAACTTCTTCCCCGCTGCACTTCCGTTGATCTTGCTCAGCGCAACGGTCGCGATCGTTGCGCCGAGGATTGCGCCGTCGACGATCGAGGGAAAGATCCAGGTGAGGTAGTGCGGGACACCGGCCTGCAATGCGAGGTCGCGTTGCACCGCAAAGGACAACACGAATGCACCAGAGGTGATACCCACCGCAATGGCGATCGCAACGGCGAGGGCTGCGATCAGGGAGCGGAGCTGGATTCGTGCTGCTCGGAGATTAAGGTCAATCATGATCGGGTTTTCCTTCCACGGTGTCCCGGTCGACGAGGCCCCTGCCGACCCACTCGGCAGGGGTCTCTCTTCGTTGCGGCCATTCGCTGACCGCGCTCGCGTGGCGCTGCTAAGCAATTCTTGCTGCTGGTAGGACCCATATCTTCTCGGATGCGCAATGCACCCTTTGCTCATATGGGCTATTTCAACCCATATGGGACGTAGGGGCTATATGGCAATTTCGTCTGCGGGCGCGGGGAAGGGTTCGCCGTTGTTGTACTGATTTTCGAGTCTGGCGCAAAGCTGGTCGATCGCGGTGCGGATGAATACCTGCTGACTCTTGATCCCGGTACGGGGGCGAGTGTGCTCGAGGGCTGCAACCATGCGGTCCTTCAACTCTTCCTCCAGCGACAGCAGAATGTCGGTGGTCTGAGCCTTCCGCTTCTTCTCCGCTGGCTGTCTCGCGGGTGCCGACGCCTTGCGCTGTTGCGGCGTTGCGGTCGGCGTTGCAGACGGGGCGGTCGTTGCGGGCGCAACCGGCGACGTTGCGGCCGGCTCGGGCGCAACAGGCTCTGGCATTGCGGTCGTCTTCGCGGCGGCTTGCTTGAAAGTATTGCGTGCGCTGCGAGGTGCGGGCGGGGCAGGTTTGGGAATTGCGCTCATCAGACGGCCACCTTCTCCAGGATTTCGATGAAGTTCTTATGCAGGTTGCGGGACCACGCGGGCTGGCTGGGGTGCTCGTCGAACCCCATTCCTACGTTGGTCAATTTCGATATGTCTGCCTTCTGCGGGATCGGGTCGCCGAGGAGCGCAATCTTGTCCTCAGCCGCGTAGTTCTTTAGATAGCTGACGATCTCGGCGTGATCGTTACGACGTCCGTCGATCTTGTTGATGACGATCCCGGCTATCGGGAGGACTTTGTCCATGTACTCGGCCAGGTCTTCGAGGGCCTCGCGAATCGAATCAAGCCCGTCGACGGCATCCGATTCCGGCTGAACGACGATCAGGACGTTATCCGCGGCGTACAGGGCGCTCCGAGAGACAAGGTCGATCGCGGGACGGCAGTCGATCAGAATGTGCTCGTACTCGCCCGAGACTGGCTTGAGAGCGCGAGCGAACGACATCTCTCCCCCAGGCTTCGTGCCGAGCTGATCTGAGACAGCCTGCAATTCGGCGAACCCGGATGGCAGGACATGAATCGCTTCACGCCGCGCCACGACGATCGCATCGCGGGCCGGTAGATCCGTCTGACGGTCGAGTACGTCAGCTAGCGAGTGTGGTGCGGGCTCGGATGTCGTGTAACCGGTGAGGTGCTTGGTTGAGTTGCCCTGCATGTCCGCGTCGACTAGCAGAACTGTGCGGCCTATCGCGGCGGCGGCGTGCGAGAGCCCATTGGCCACCGTTGTCTTTCCCACGCCGCCCTTGAGGTTCGCGATCGCAGTGATCGTCATGCCCCTCCCTTCCATTCCCATATGGGAGCTTATATAAGCTATTATTAGCTTATAGCATCGTAGCTTTGGTGTCGTGTCGTTAGATAGTGGAATCGTATGCAGCCCAATATCACTTAACCGGTAATGACACGCGGTTATATAGAGGAATTTTCGCTCATATTCGCTACCTAAAGCGCATCGCAAGGAAGATGACGCTCGATAAGAGCAGTTATCAAACCATCTGTTGATCTCATAAATGGCAGGTCAGCAACATCAGGGCTGACGCAAACTGCGCTCAGCCAACGGCTGGTGCCCTCACCGTCGAAACGATGAGGGCACCAGTTCTCGGATAGGGCGGTCATTTCCGGCTCGCCCGGAGGGAGGGATGGAGGGATGGACACCCGAGGGAAGCCCATCGAGCTTCAGGTTTCGTAGAACCGTGGGGAGTCTATCGCGATGGCATCGCACGATTCCGGATTGTGGTTCTCACTTTGGAACTCGACTACCAGCCTCGCTCGCGCCATTCGGCGAGGTGTGGCCGATCTACGCCGAGGGTGGTGTCGTCGCCGTGGCCAGGGTAGACGACAGTGCTGTCTGGGTATCGGTCGAAGATCTTTGTTTCCACGTCGGCGATGAGGGTGGCAAAGTTCTCGGGCTCCGCAGTCTTCCCGATACCGCCGGGGAAGAGAGAATCGCCGGTGAAGAGATGGGTTCGCCCACCGTCGGGTTCGGTAAGGGCGAGAGCGAGGGACCCGGGAGTGTGCCCGCGGAGATGAATGACTTCGAAGGTGAGAGCACCAATCGTGATCGTGTCACCGTCCACGAGAAGACGGTCTGGAGTGACGGGCAGGGCGTCCGCATCGAGTGGGTGCGCTGCAGTGAGGGTGCCGGTAGCCGCGACGACATCCTTGAGCGCCCACCAGTGGTCGATGTGCTGGTGAGTGGTTACGACCAGGCGAAGATCGGATGCTTCCTGCTTTACGAGCGCTGTGACGCGTTCAGGTTCGTTCGCGGCGTCGATGAGTAGCGCTTGCCCGGTCGCGGTGCACTCGATGAGGTAGACGTTGTTGTCCCCGGCCGCGACGGACATCTTGATGATGCGGCCGCCGGGGATCAGGCGCACTTGGGGGTTCGATCCAGGTGAGACGTGACCGGTGTAGGGCTGGTCGAGGGTAATAACCACGTTCAGTGGGACCTTTCTTTATCGCGGATTTGCGACGGTGGTCGCCGCCAGTGGTACATCATTCTGCTCGTGTCGGCGTACTGCGTCGGGGAGGGTACCGCGGGGCGATAAGGCAGCCCGCACCGGTGGATAGTTCGTCACAGTGACGAATTGCCTGCGATTATCTTGATTGCAGTCACGCCACAGCACCTTCCGCCGGTGCAAGACAGCTACGGACGATGTCACGTGCGGTCCGGTAGTCAGCCCGCCCGCTGGATTTTGTGGGAAATCTTCCGTACTTGATCCTGGCTGGTCCGTCGATCGGCAGCGCGAGGGTTGTTGCGACTTCAGAGTGACGTTTGAGTCCGCGCTTCTTGCCCTTCCGCCGTCGCCACGCTAGTTCGTCGTTCCACCATTCGAACAGCTCCCGATCGATGATGTGCCGCTCCCGTCTGCTAGCTGACACGTCGGCCACGCCTAGCTCCTGCGCGGCCCCATGAAGCCGCCTCAGCACTCTGTCCCCACCCCGCAACCGCGATCCAATCAGCTGGAGACGACTGAATCGCCGTAGGGTCTTTTCCACGGTCACAGGGGAGTAGCCCGTCGCACTCGTGACCTGCTGAGTAGTCCGTGCTCCACCGAGGAGCGCCCAGTGGATACGAGCAGCGGCAGCACCGAGACCGGGTCGGGGGGACCAGAGGTCGTGTGTGTGGTGAGCCAGGACTGTAAGACCGGGTTCCGTAAGCGGGGGCGGGTTCCCTTGTGTTGCAGCTGGATCTTCCCAACCTGTCGGGGGAAGATTGAGAGTCCAGCTGGCTGCTCTGGTGCCGGCCGCAGCAGAAGTCCGCGTGACCCACCCGGTTTGAGCAAGCACACGTAGGCGCCGCGAGATCGTCGACGCCGCAAGGCCCGCCCTCTGCGCAAGACGGCGACAGTCGATGTCCAGGGTGCGAGTACGGGCTGTACGGGCGAAGGAGATCAGGGCGTAGAGGATCCGCTCGTCGCTTTCGCCACCGGGTTGAGCGAATCGCGCTGCGTGGACAGTGAGGGCCCGTTCGATCGTGTCGAGATCTTCGTCGAGCGGTTCCTGGAGAGTGCGATCGGGGAGGTAGGAGAAGGAGGCGGCGCGCTGTAGGGCTCGGCCCCATTGACGGGCGACTTCGTCGCGGCCGTTGTCGCGGTCTTCCCGAAGGCGGACAAGTCCGGGCGCGGATGCGGCCGCGGTGCGGGCATCGCTGAGGGTATGGCCCGCACATGCCATCCCCAGAAAGATGCTGTGCGTGATGGCGCTTCGATCGGCACGCTTACCGGGTGCGGTGGAGAGGAGCTCCTGGGTGGCAGCGGACAGCAGACGGCGTGGGCGGTCGAGGTGAGGGTTTGTCTCCGGATCACCGATGCGGATCGGCGTGGCGCGTACCGTCGCCGAGGTCGCGGCTGTCGGCCTCGGTATGGGTGGGGTGTGGGGGTGGCGCGCTAGAAGCCAGGTGACGACTTCCGGCGTCGTTCCGCGGCTGACGCGGTTGAGAGCCTGGTTCAGCTCGACACCTGCCAGGTGGGGAACGGACCGTCCTCCGTTCCGATGGGGTGCGCCTGGAGGCCGCACAACCCCCGAACCAGGGTTTTCCAGGGGTGATCTGTCGAAGGTGGCGTAGTGCTGTTTGAGTACGCGGGCCAGTTCGCGGACATCAGCCGAATCGGCGCCGCCCTCGCTCAGGCGGAGCCAGATATGTTGGCCGCCCGCCGGGCCGGAATGCGCTCGCAGGTAATGGACACCGAGGCTGTCGAGGTGTGCGGCGAAGCGGTCCGAATCGCTACGAGCCTGATCGGCGCCAAGACGGGCAGAGTCGAAGTCGAACGCGAGAAGCCGAAAGCGGTGGTCCACCGAGCTTGCGAGATAGATCGCCCATGGATAGTCAGGCGCCTGCTGCGGCACCACCATGCTTGCGCGGTACTCGTGTGTGCGCGATGGGTCGACCCGGACGGTCCGGCGAGGCGACCATTGATGCGCAAATGTTTGATATAGATCAGCATGCGTGTGCTCGTTAGTTGAGACACGCGCATGAATGGAAACCTCATCAGGGCATGCAGTGATACCCTGGGTGCTGTCTACCACGACAGTCCCTTCGGGGAACATTTGAAAACCGCAGAGAACCGAGCGGCCACTCGTTTCTCAGACCTCGAATACCCTCGGCTTGCCCGCCGGGGGTTTTTCGATTGTCACTTGCGGTTGGAGTTTTGAGTCGCGGGTCAGCCCCGCGTCCACCTAGCGGTTCACGCTGTCTGTGGCAAGACCTCCTGTTGGATCGGTGCGACTAAGTCCGTGAGACCAATTTCCGCAGCCAAGATGGCGGAGACATAGTCGTTTTCGGTCATATCGTGCTCACGAGCGGCCCTGTGCACTGCCGCTTTGAGCTCCACCGGCACGCGAGTAACGAGCCGAGTGCGTTCTCCCTTGCTTGGCCGTCCTATGCGGCGTGTCGATGGTTGTGCCATGCCAGACATTGTGGTGCCTAAAATCTCTTCAAGATGGACGACACGCCGTAAGCAACGAAATTCATACGATCATCACAGGCAACATACATGCAACATATGAGCATCATAACGGTTCCGCCATCCCCGCTCCTGTCTTCGGGCCGGCATGCGGTAGAACCGGGGCATGAGCGAAGAGATCCAAAGCGAAGGCGACATCAGCGCAACGGCAGTGGCCGTCGCGCACTTCCGTGCTCTGGAGACCGGACGTGATGACCGCCTTTTTTCGGACCCCTTAGCAGCGCATTTCGTCGATGCTTCGGGGTTGCCGATCGGGTCAATCGGTCTCAGTGACGTGACAGCGTCGCGGGTCTATGAGTCGGTCGTCACGCGCACGAAGTTCCTGGACGACGCGCTGCGCGAGGCCGCTGCCTCGGGTGCGGTCAAGCAGTTAGTCGTGCTTGGCGCGGGCCTGGACACCCGCGCCCGAAGGCTCGTCCTGCCGGGGGTGGAATCGGCTTACGAGCTGGATCTCCCGCACCTCTTCAGTTTCAAGCGGCGCGCGCTCGATTCAGCGCCCACGACGCCGATCGGCGCTGCCTTTCCGGTCATTGACGTCGCAGCTGATCTCCTCGCCGATGATTGGGGGACACATCTGGTCGCTGCGGGATTTGATGCAAAACTGCCGACTGCATGGGTCGTAGAGGGAGTCTTCATCTACTTCACGACTGAGCAGAACGCCCAGATCATGAAACAGCTCACGCAGCTCTCCGCTCCCGGAAGTCGTCTACTGGCCGTCCATTTCGGAGTCGGTTCGCTTGAAGAGGCGCAGTCCAAGGAAATGGCGGCGCGCACTGAACAAGGGGGCTACGGCTTCAAATCCGTCGTTGCCGATCCCGGTGATTGGCTGGCCGAATGGAGTTGGGTAACCGAATCCGTATCGATAAAAGGCTTCGCTCAGACCCTTGGCAGGGAGGTCCCGTACCTCGAACAGCCAGGGCATGAGGTGGCCTGGCTCATTGCGTCGCGATTGCCGTGACAGGGTTGCTTGGGAGCTAGATCCGAGGCATCTGCGAGCTCTACCTGGAGATGGAATGCGGCGGTCGGTGTTCTCGCGGCCGCCCAGCAAGCCCAGCGGGTGTATTTCAGCTCGTGTGAGCGGTCCAAGACAACTACTGGGGTGTTTGCCCGTGCCGTGAGCCAGTCGCGGCCGTATTTGCGCAAGAGGCGGTAGCGCTGGAGTCGCTGGGGCAGTGGGGCGCCGGCGTAGATGCCGGCGGCCAATGCTGCGAATGCCAGCGCCGCAAGCACAAGTACCAGCGATATGGCCTTGGCGTTATGCGAGTATGCGTTGTCGATCCCCGAATACTGCAAGAACAGGTCGATCCCCTTGTGAGTGCAGTAGAGGATCCCGACCGCTGCTGCGCAGAACAATGCGCCCAGGGCGCGGGCCAGTAGGCCTCTGCGTACGAGGAACAGGGATACCGCACAGTGGTAGGCGGTCACACCACACGATGTGAGAATCGGTAGAAGGAACGCCAACCAGTACAACAGCACCGAGCCGGTGACGGGAAAATCGCTGGTCATGTAGGAGGTGGGCTGGTCGGCCATCGGCGAATACAGAAAGGCGATGGTCATCACGCCGACGATGAGGCCGGCCTGGAGCATCTGTAGCCGTGCCGAGAATTGCACGCCGCCTGTGATGTAGGCAGCGATACCCATTAAGGGAATGGCAATCAACGCCGCCCACGTCATACCAACCAGGGACATGATGTTGGCGACGCCTGTGAAGTCGCGGAGTCGTGGATTGATGATGTCGTCCGTGATCACGGGTACCCGACAGAGTTTGGCGAACCCGAGGCATAGGAGGAGCTGAGTCACAGGATTGGACAGTCCCGCCAGAGGGCCACGAGTTCGAGTTGCGGCACCATCGACGACAATCCGGTAGGAAGCGACGGCGAGCACTGCTAGCGAGATCACGGCAGTGATAAGGATCGTCATTGGTCCCATCCGAAGGCACGCGCAGCACGTTCGAGCATCCGACGATGCCGAGGTGATGCATCCTCTGGTACCAAAGGCGCCGTCAACTCCGACCCCTTCTCCAGGAGAATCCGACTGAACCATTCGGCTTGCCGCTCGACCGGCTCTTGGTATTGGGATCTCATCAGGCACAGAGGAGTCGAGAATCGCGTGATCATCTCTCGCGGCAGACGACTGTTGAGACGCGAATTGTATCGCGCGACGGCCTCACGGCTGAGACGACCATGGCTGAGTACGATGTGGCCCAGCTCATGACAGATGATTGCGTTGCGTTGCATTCCGGTTGCCCCAGAACGGTAAAAGACGAGGTCACGGTCTTCGCGTGGAACCCACAGTCCCGACACTTCCCCGCTCAGCTTCGGCTTGCGCTGGAGTGGAGCAATGACGATAGGCCGACCACGTTGCAGGCTCAGTTCCGCGATGAGCCGGTCGAGTGACCACGGCCGCTGCATAGGCATCCTGGCGACCGCACGTTCGGCGATCTCTTTATCTTCGTCCTCGCCAGCAAGTTCGTTCACGATTCCCTCGTCGTCTACTTGGTTGTTCGGCGGCCATCTTCGGCGGCCTCGATCTCGCTAAGTAGCTCGTGGAGTTCGTCTCGCGCTTCCTGACTGAGATCCTCGGTAGACGAACGGAAACCCCCGACTAGGACAGTCTTCGTGTCACGCTGCACTAGCAAGGTCTCGAGATTGTTGAAGTACTCGACGTACTGCGCCGGTTCATCGGAAAGGTAGACGGGTTCATCCCAGCCGAGCGCTTCCGCGATAGCTATTGCCACTGCGGGGTCGGGTAAGCGGTGCCCGATGCGAATGTCTTCGACCTCATCAGCGGTCAACGCCATGCCGGTACGTCGCGACACTTCTGCGGCAATATCTTCGTACGGCGCCGGGGAGTCCGCGCTCTTGCACCACAGGACGAACAACAGATCAAGGCGTTGAAACAACGGGATTTCACGATATTTGCTCATGGTTTTTCAGCTCTTTCTTGCTTGTAGTACTCGCTGCTTGGCATGCCAGCGCTGATGGAACGCGTCGCGGGTGACCTCGTTGAGGTCTTGTTCCTTGCCTGCGAGCCAACGGCGGTAGAGCTGTTCCTCTGCTACCTCGGGGTCAGCGCTCTGCACTGAGCTGGAAAGGTGCTCACGGTAGGCCATTTCGACAGCTGGAGTAAGCACGCGACCTGGCCCTCCAGCGCGTTCGAGAACTTCTGTCGCGTAGGCGGCACTGAGTTTTCGGATGATGCTAGCCAGTTCGTCGGCGGCCTTCTCGGCGGTCGGCAAACAGGATGCTGGCAAATCCTCGCGGGTAAGGACGTCGTAGACGACATCGGGCGTGGTCAGCAGTCCTCGTACGAGTTCGACGGAAATCTCAAGCTTGCTGAAATTGAGCGGATTTGCCGGCGCAGAGAGTTCTGAGTTCTCTGCTGACTCCGTATCGAGTGGATCAGGTTCGCCACCCGCCAGTGTTCGGGCCGCGCTACCGGGGGCCCACCTCAGCCCCTCGTCTAACCGCCGCAGGGTCCGCGCCCTTGGCGGGGCCGTTGTCGAGGTCGGATTCTCGATTCGCGCCAGGGTCGTGTCGGCGGGACCGCCAGCTGCGTGTACCTGGTCCCGAGTCAGACCCAACCACCTTCTCCGTGCAGCGACGACAGCGCCGAATTTCTCGAGCTCACGGTGGTTGGGCATGCATTCACAGTAAATGCGGACCCGGCCACAGAAGGAACCACCCGCCGACGAAACCATTCGACTACTCGTACGATGCCTTTATGATGCTTGTGAATATACCAAACGTTGCTTCTGTGAGGTAGCTTGACGCAGGGGCTGTCCCTTCGACAGAGCCGTGCGGCCCTATTTCCCACTGTGAGACCAGCTCGACCCGTGTCGTTTCCACGTACGAACGGCGGCACGTTAATGGAAGGAGATCGACTGATGGCGGATCACGATGTGGCTCCAAAGCTTGTCGGTCTGGGGCCTGTAGCAGCTCGTCCCCTCGAGATGAGCAGGGCCGTAGGGCCCGTCCTCCCTAGCAGCCCAATGGTGGTTGCACCACCGAAAGAGAAGGAAATCAAGATGACGCATAACAGATCTAGCGGCCGCCACCGTCACCGCATGGAGCGGGTGACGGTGGCGGGAACTATTCCAGTGGTCATCGCTTTGACGTTGGGCGGCGTTGCTCAAGCAGAACCGGACGCCCAGCCGGGTGTATCGGTGGAGCAGGCTCAGCCCGGTGTGAGTGGTGAGCAGTCCCAGCCAGGTGTGTCGACACCCGCACCGGCACCGCAGCGCGAGTATCTGGCCGGGTATCAGCCCTCTCCGGAGGTTGCCGCCTCTCTGGGCCGATCTTACGAGGATTTCCAGAACGGGAATCAGTATGTCGAGGCACCGATCTACACGGAGCCGATGTATCCGCAGGCCTACTACGAGCCCGCCCCCAATCAGGAGCAGTACTACGGGAATCCGGGTGCGCAGTGGACTGAACCACCGCCCGCGCCCGAAGCGGCCCCGGCTGCGCCACCGGTTCCGATGGTGAAGCGGAAGGTCATCGCACCAGTCGATGCACCCGAGGGGTACCTCTTCACCGGTGCCGGGTTGATCCAGCAGCCGCCGTGGATGCTGGACGCGGACCGGGATCGGATCACGAACACGATCGCCGCCGTGCAGGCCGACGCGGGTAACGCCCTTATCAACGCTGGTGTCGACGCACCCCAGGCCGATCGGGTCACCGGCGGTGCGATCGGCGGCGGGTTACTCGGCGCGGGTATCGGACTCACCGCTTTGGGCGGGCCCGCCGCGGTTGTCGGAGCGGGCGGCGGTGCGCTGATCGGTGCCGGTATCGGTGCCGCTGTGACCGCCCCGACCGGCGGTTGGGGTGTGGGTCCGGGTGCGGCGATCGGCGCTGGAGTCGGCGCGGCCGTGATAGGGCTGCCCGCGGCCGCGGTCGGCGCCGGGGTGGGTGGTGCCGCCGGCGCTTTGGTCGGTGCCACGGTCTTCGGTGGCCAGGACCTCACGAT
Organism: Rhodococcus oxybenzonivorans; assembly: GCF_003130705.1. Lineage (NCBI taxonomy): Bacteria > Bacillati > Actinomycetota > Actinomycetes > Mycobacteriales > Nocardiaceae > Rhodococcus > Rhodococcus oxybenzonivorans. The sequence goes on from NZ_CP021357.1 coordinate 93,536, forward strand.
CGAGGAACCGGCACCGGCACCGTCGGCCCCTGCCGTCGAGGCAGTTCCGGCCGCACCTGCTCCGCTGTGGACACCACCGGTGATCGATACCAGCGCTGTCACCGCACAGACGGTGGCGGTGGTCGAGCAGGTTGAACAGTTCCCCGCTGGCGCAGAGGTTGTCGAGCAGGCACGCGATTTCACGGAAACGGCACCGGCGTACGTCGAGCAGGCAGCACCGCAGGTGAACGCGACGCTCACGCAGGTGCGTGGCGCGGCGCTGGCACAGCAGGGCGGCGGCCAGGTCGTCGCCGCGGCGGACCAGGCCGGTGCGAACGCGGCGGCCGCGGCCGCACCAGTGATCGAGCAAGCATCAGCGTTCGCCGGCGCCGTGGTCGCCGGCCTGAACGCCTGATCACAGCAGTAGGAACCGGCACCCCGTTACGGGCGTGCCCGGGTGACCGGAATCCGATGACGAGCACCGAACAGGAGATGGGACCGATGGTGGATTCGCGATTCGATGGAGACAACCGTGTGGACGAGAGTGCCATCGAAGACTGGTTCACTGCGCCGCCGTCGCCGGATTCCGGGAACACCGATGATGCTCCTGCCGACCCCGCGGACGGGGTCGGCAGGACGGCATTCTCCGTCGTAGAAGGCGGCAACGGGCTCGAGGATGCGAACGCCGAGGAAGACGACTGGTTCGATGTGACCAGCCCGATTCTCGGCGCCCGACCCGAGACCGAACCCATGCCGCACCAGCAGGGCGGCTCGGAGTGGAGCGACACCGATTCGACCATGGGGAAGCCGTGGCCATCGGACCCTGCTGCTGACGGCGTGGGACCGGATTCATGGGTGGTGGACCAGCACCGGGGGGATACCGCAGCGAGGGCCGCGGATGAAACAGGCCGGTCATGGTTGTCTCGTCACCGCACCGCGGTGGCGGTCGGCGGATCGATTACGGCGGCCGTCGCTGTCCTCGCCGGTGTCGCTGCGACCGCGGTGGCCGCATTCTCAGCACCCGATAACCCTCTGCCGATCAGTGCGGTGATCACCGCGAGTTCGACGGTAGCGGTGACACCATCCCCGGCGCAGGCAGCGGCCGACGGAGTTCGCCCGTGGTGTTTCGGCTTCACCGGGGGAGAGCCGATCGATGGGTCGTCCCCGGATGCCGGCGAAGCGGCGATCGCGAGGTTCCAGGCCGCGTACTACGTCGACCGCGATGCCGCCAAGGCCCGCTCGTTCGTGGCGGAGGGCGCGGTCGTGGGAACGGTCGAGCAGATGACCGAAGCGCTCGCCACCCTCGCACCGGGCACCGAGCATTGCCTGCTCGCGTCGGCGCGCGGTGGCGGTGCGTACGTGGTCGATCTGTTCGTGCGCCCACCCGGCGGTGCCTCAGCCCATTACCCGCAGAACGTGGCGACTACGCCGGGACCGAACGGCGGGGCGCTGATCACAGCGATCACGGTCAGGACAGGGGAGTAGCCCGTGACGAATCCGGACGGTTCCGGTGCCCGAATTGTTGCCATCAATCCTCGAGAGGGGCAGTAAAGATATGCACATTCATTCACCGACTCTTCTGCGCGCGGCCGCGGCCGCATCTACGGCGCTGATGCTGGTCGCTATGGCAGGGACCGGTGCCGCAGGAGCGCAGCCTGCGACGTCGACTCCATCCTCACCGACGACCACGACCCCGGTTTCTGCGTCAGCAACAGATTCGGGATGCACACCGTTGCATCTGCTGTTGGTCAACGGGACCACCGATTCCTCACCGACTGCGCCGACCGATCAGGACGGTGGTTTCTTCTCTCAAGTCGCGATCCCGGCCCTGCTGGCGGCGAACGGCGACAACGGCAGCAAGAATGTGATCGATCGCTCGTACGTGAACTACTCGGCGAGTTTCGGTGGCAAACCTGGTGATCAGTCCACGGACACCTACGAGCAGTCCGTGCAGATGGGAATCACCAATGCTGCGGTGATGCTCACTGATTTGGCGAGCAAGTGCCCGGACACCCAGGTCTTCATCGGCGGGTACAGCCAGGGCGGACAAGTAGCCTCGGCGCTCGTCCGTGAGATCGGTGCCGGTGAGGGGCCTATCTCGGCGGACAGGTTCGCCGGCGCAGCATTGTTCTCGGACCCGACTCGCCCTGCAGGTGCGCCGGTCTTCGCGTCGTCGTCGCAGACAGCCCCTGCGGCCGCACCCGGAGCTAAGGGTGATTCGGTCGAATCGGTCGAGGTTTCTGCGATACAAACCCCGGCCGGTGGAGGTATCGCTCCGGAGACGACGGGGGAGAGGTCCTTTGGCCAGGTCGCGGATCGGGTTGCCTCGTTCTGCACGCCGGGTGATCTTGCCTGCGATACCCCTGCCGACGCCCCGTTGGCGCGCATGGTGGCCAATATCGCCGGTCAGTCCAACATGAACACGCAGGACCCGGTGGCGATCTTGACCAGTGTGGGTGCCGCGTTAGGACAGTCGGTGATCTACACCGGGGCCTCTGTCGTCAACGACAACATCAACTTCGATTCCAAGGCAGGCGTTTTCACTGTCAAGGACTCGGGCACCACGGTCCTCAATCGAATGGTCGCCTACAGTGATCCGTCCAAGCGGGCGGACGGCATCAGCGAAGCGGTGTCGGCGGTGACGAAGATCGCCGGTATGGGCATCGCCGCGGCCGTCACCGTGGCCAAGGATGTCCTCACGCCGCAGTCCATCGCACAGATCGCGGCGGCCGGGGTGGCTGGGCCGCAGGCGGCGATCGGTGTGCTGGGTGCCAAGATCCTCACTGCGACCGTCAAGCTCGTCCCGCCGGCCACGGTCGACAAGGCCGTCACCCTCGCATTCAACGAGGTCAAGTCCGGTATCGCGGACAACAAGGGTCTGGCGAAGATGGCGACCGATACCGCCTACTGGGACACCATCGCCAAGCACGGAAGCTACACCACGGTCCCCGTGGGAACCGGTGGCCAGACCCCGGTGGAGTTGGTGACGGAATGGATCGTCGCGCTCGCCCACGATCTGACCGGTGACCAGGTCCGCCGTACCGGGTCGACGACACCCGATCAGTCCGGGCCACTGCTGGCAGCGATCGGACAGCAGAGCCGTTCGGCATCGGAAATCCTCGGAACCAGCGCCACTGCGGGTTCGACATCGTCGACGAGGCCGTCAACGACCTCCACCTCGCCGAGCAGCCCCGCAACCAGTTCGCCGAGTTCCGCGACCGTCACCGCAACACCGACCCCAGCCGGAATCAACTGAGCCGCAGGTGAGGGGCACCCCCGGGTGTCCCTCACCCCCGGCCAGTTGTTCGCGGTGGTGGTGGCACCCCCGTTGATGGAAGGACACGAAGATGGCTTCACTTCTCTCCCGCGAGGGTGATCCCGGCAACGACCCCGGCACCGTGACCGGTCGGGTCGTCGTTCCCGCTGGACTGCGGATTCCACCAACCGAATCACAAGCTCCGGTGTGGGATACGGCGATCGCGACGACAACTCCCAGGCCGGCGTTCTGGCTTCTCGGCGCGCACGACACCGCCGCCGGTGTGGCGACGTTGACGCGTACCTGGGCACCTGCCGGTGACTCCCGGATGGGATGGCCGGCCGCGGATCGCTACCGCAGCGTGGTCATCGTCGCCCGCACGCACCGTGAGGGATTGCAGAGTGCTCACGACCTGCTCTTGCAGTCAATCGCCGGATTGACCGGCGGCTGCTCACTGCTGGGACTGGTCAGCGTGCCCGATGCCCCCGGAAAGCTGCCCGCCACGCTGCGCCGGCAGCGGGGCGTCGTCGAATCGGCTGCCCCGCGGGTCTGGCGCCTGCCGTACCTACCGCACTACCGCACCTTGACCTACAAGCAGATGCCGGTGTGGTCACCGAACGATCCCACGCCGCCGCCAGGTTCGAAGCTGCGGCGCGCAGACCCGACCGAATACCCGGACCCCAAACTCGTCGAGGTCGGGGCGGAGATATTCGACGCCGCCCGCCTCGCTGCGACCCGTCAAGCCCCCTGAATTTTTTCCCCTCGAAGTTCCCCCTCTCCGAAAGAAAGGCACTCTCATGGTTGCAGTCCTCAGTTCCGTACAGGTCGCGTATCACGCTGCCAGCGTTGATGTTCTGGCACAGATCGGCACCGAGCCCCCGCAGCCGCCGCCCGGCGTCGACAAGTTCCTGCTGCTGCTCTCCTGGGTCAAATGGGGTGGCGTCGTCCTCGCGATCGCCGGCCTGGTCATCGGCGGGGTGATGCTCGCTATGGAGCGCAGCGGCGCCCGCGACGGCGACGGCAAAAGCAAGATCGTCGGCGCGATGATCGGCGCGGTCGTCATCGGTCTCGCCCCTGCCGTCATCAATCAACTCGCCAGCTGACCGTGATGAGCACAGCGGTGCTGATCGGCCAGCCTCCTGCCGATCGGCAACGGCTCCCCACCGAAGCGTGGGAGCCGTTGATGCTGGTGGTGCGGTACGTGAGCTGGATCGGCATCGTCGCGTGCATCGCGGCCCTCGTCACCTTCGGTGCGATGCTCGCCTACCAGCGTGTGACCACCAGCCACATCCTCGAGGACAAAACCCTGTTCCGGATCTGCGGCTGCGCGGTCCTCGTCGGCTCTGCCGCCGCCATCGCCAATCGCCTGATCGTCTGAGAAGAGAAGAGAAAACCATGCGCACTATCGGTCGCCGCTCGGTTACCGCGCTCGTCCTGGCGGCGACCGTGCTCGCCGCCTCTGCGGGATGTGGATCGGAACCGGATACCTCCGACCCCGTCGTGCCGCCGGTGGACACCACCACCGCGCCAGCCCATCTGAGCTGGGAAAGCTACAACGGTGTTCGGCTGCCTCGCTCACCCGAGGACGGTCCGAAGACCACCTCCACGATTCCCTCCGGCTACTCCAACACCCCGCAAGGCGCTGTCCTGGCCGCGATCCGCGGACAGGCGTACCTGGCGCTCACCCCGGATACGAGCTGGGGACAGATGGTCTCGGTTGTCACCGCCCCTGGCCCTGGCCGCGATGAATTCGCGGCGAACCGGGCGTTGGTCTCGGTCACCGGCCCGGTCCCAGCCGAGCAGGCACCGAAGTTCATCGCCTTCAAGGTCACCGAGTACACGCCCGGCGATTCCGCCACCGCCGCTGTCGACGTCGTGCAGGAAATCGGTTCCCCGCCAGCCCGCTTTGTGTACCCGGTCGCCTTGCAGTGGATCGGGGACTGGCGGCTGGTCCTTCCCACGGCCGCAGAGAACGTCGATGCCCGCGAGGCCCACAGCCTCGACGGCTACACCCTCATTGAGGAGAAGAGCTGACATGAACGCCAAACAGAAATGGATGATCGGCGGGGCGTTCGCTCTGGTCGTCGTACTCGTCGCGGCCGCGTTCGCCTGGTTCGCCGGCAGTGACGCCACCGAACCCACACCACCGGTAGCCGCTCCGCGGAGCCCCGAGCCTTCAGCGCAGGGCAACAACGGGGCAACCGGATTCGGGGACCCCACCACCGATCTGGCCGGTCGGAAAGTGATGATTCCGAACAATCCTGCGGGAATGATCCTTCCGCAGCGCGACCCCGGGCCGCGCACTGAGTGCTCGACAGATCAGCCCACCACTTCACCTGGTGGAGTGATGATTCAACGCACCTTCAATGTCGCGACCTTGTTCTCCGAAACCGATGGCCCGACGACATCGGACGGAAACGTGATCTCCGGATACTCGAGAACCCCGCAGGGTGCGGCGCTGGCGGGGTGGAACGTGATCGCACGCTCGTACGTCGGCGGACAGGTGACGGTCGATTCGATTCGTCAGATGACTGTCCCGAGTCCGGAACTCGACGCGCTGCTCGACAATCCCGATCGCGAGGGCGCCGACCCGAAGAACCTCCAATCGTTGCAGGCCCCGGATGCGTTCCGGGTACTGAGCTGTGACCCGGACTTCGTCTCGGTCGAGTGGGGCATGAAGCGCACCGTCGACGAGAACGGTGCCTTGCCTTCCCCGATCTGGAAGGGCATTCGAACGAACCTGCTCTGGCGCGATGGGGACTGGCGAGCACAGTTCAACCGCGAGTCGATCTCCGCCGGTCAGACGTATTCCGCGTTGGACGGCACCTGGACACGGTGGTCACTGTGAAGCGGATCGTCGCGGTACTTGCTGCGTTGCTGTTCTTCTCGTTGAGCAGCGTCGGTGTCGCTGCGGCCCAGGACCGGCCGAGCGTTCCCCCTCCGTCGGAAGGTCCGACACTGAACTTGCCGGACGACACCGGAGCGCAGGGCAACGAGTTCCAACAAGCACGGCGGGAATGCCTGGAAAAGGACCACATGGGTGGACCCTCAGGATGGCTCGACGACGCTACCGGCGGCCTCTTGAGCGAGGCGTTCTGCTTGGACAAGGCATCGACGGATCATCCGGGTGCCGCGTTCTCCACCGCATTGTCCTCGGTCGCATCGACCTTCTGGGACGACCCGGTGGGCAAGTTCGCCAAAGCGGTCATGGAAGGCAACATCGCCGCATTCTCCACGGTCATGACCTTTTGGATGTCCGTCCCGATTCCCGGGCTGACCGGTGGTGATGCGATGACCGGTATCCGGAACATCACCTGGGAGATCCAACTGGTGGCGTTCGTCGTCGGCATGATCGTCGCGGCCGCGAAGTTGGCGATCGCCCGGCAGCAAGCCGTCGCGGAGGGTGCGGACGAAACCGCGAAAATGCTGACTCGGACCATCTTCGCGGCCGGTCTGCTCCCCACGCTCGTCATCATCTTCCATCTCACCGGTGACGTGTTCTCCACCTGGGTCCTCCAGCAGGCATCGGGCGGAGACCTGGGTGCCAAGGTCACGGCCATTGCGTGGATCGACGAGAAGACGGGCCTGGGACCAGTCCTGGCCCTGGTGCTCACTGGTCTCGGGTTACTCGGGTCCGTCTCGCAATTGATCGCATTGCTCGTCCGTGAGGCTGTGCTGGCGATTGTTGTCGGTTTGGCTCCGGTAGCGGCGGCGCAGTCGGCGACCGGAACGGGCCGTCAGAGTTGGGCAACGATGATGGGCTTCGTCGTCGCGGCGTTGCTGTTCAAGCCGGTCGCGTCACTGTTCTACGTGTTCGCCTTCTGGTCTTCGTCATCGAACGTCGCCTCCGCTGCGGTGATCGGTTCGGTTCTGCTGGCAGTGGCAGGTTTGTCGCTGCCCTCGCTCATGGCGGCTGTTGGACCTGTCGGCGGCGGTGGTGGCGGCGGAGCGCAGCAGGCCGCGGCGATGGCCGGTGCTACCGGAGCGGTGCTCGGCAGTGCGGCCGCCCTGGGGACCCGGGGCGGATCCGGTGGTGTTCGCGCTGGCGGAGCCGGCGGCGGATCGACCGGCGGTGGCGGCGGCGGTAAGGGTTCTCCCGCCTCCGGTGCGGCGTCGTCGTACGGCGGCCGATTCAGCAGCGGGAAGTCGTCCGGTGGTGGTGCACCGGGTGCCCGCAGCTCCGCAGCAGCGGCAGGTCGTTCCCTCGGCCGCGTGGGTTCCGGTGTCGCCGGAGCTGTCGGCGCCGGCACACGAACGGCCGCGTCCGCGGCGGGAGCGCTCGGCCGCGGCGCTGCGGTCGCCGGCCAAGCGGCGAGCCAAGGCGCGGCAGCAGCGGCGAACATCGCTGGCGGCGCTGTCGGCAACTACCACGGTCACATTCCGAGATAAGGGTTCTTTCACCCTGTTTCGCCACTTCTTCTCCTTCTCAGAAAGCGAGTTCCGATGAGTACCGAGGCCTCTGCCCGATCATCGCTGGCAACCCGAATCGATTCCCTGTCCGCAGCCTTGACGAGCGCAAAATATTCCTCGGTGGGCGGGTTCATCCGGGAGATGTGGTGGACCCTTCGCCCCGTCGTCTTGTTCGCCGCTCACGTGACCCTCCTGACGTTCGTGCTCGGGTTTTCGCGGTGGGCTGCCCTCGGCACGGTCCGCGGCGACATCTCCGAGGCCGGTACGTCGCATCCGACGCTGCTGAGCATCGTCGATGCCTGCGACGCCGTGATGCGGGCGGCGGAAGCGATCGGGTCGAGCAGCGTGGCGGCAACCTCCGCATTGTGGACCGCATGGATCGCCGCACTACTGGCGGCCGTCTCCTCGGCGGTGTCGATCCGCCTCTCGCAGCGGCAGGATATGACCGTCACCAGCTCGTTGGCCCGACCCCCACGCCGCCTGGTTCGGGAGGTGTTCGCGGTAGTGCTGGCGTGCGCGATTTTGGCGCAGCTTGCCGGCGAACCCAGTCATCTGGTTGCCGTGCCCGTGTGGGAATCGGCAGTGGTCATCGCGTTTCTGATGTGGACAACGGTGTACGCCGAGCACCGCTGGATGGTTCCTCCGAAGCGATACACGCGCTTGACGGAGCTGCCGGTTGGGACACCGATCACGATCGGTCGGGACGCTCGCGCACTCGACCCGCTTGCCGATCGGGTGGTCGGTGCAGCAACTGGCACCACGGATACGACCCGATGAGCGCCGTGGCCGAGCGGACGAATGAACGTCCGCTGTACGGGTCGGGTTCGGTTCCCCGTCGCACTGGCATTTTCGGTTTGTCGATTTGGGCGAGTTCGTTCGCCGCCGTCGGCTTCCTGACCTCCCTGATTGTGGGCGTGAGCTCAGACGTTCTCAAAGGTTTCATCCTGGCCGCGGTGTTCGCGGTAGTGATCGCCCCCTTGGTGATCCGGTGGGGTCACCGCTCGATGTACGAGGTGATGCAGTTGAAGATTCAGTGGTGGAAGCGTGCGGCAACGGGGTCGACCGTGTACCGGTCCGGCCCGCATTCGCGGATTCCGGGGGGCCGCTTCCGCCTTCCCGGCCTGCTCGCATCGACGACGCTGCACGTCGGCGTCGACCGGTTGGGAAACCCGTTCGGGATGATCTACCGGCGCCGCGGCGCCGAGTACACGGTGGTCCTCGAATGCTGGCCCGGCGGCGACGAAGCGTTGACGACGCCGGAAAAGGACTTGATGACCGCCGACTGGGGCGCCTATCTCGCCGGTCTGGGCCTGCCGGGTGACATCATCGCGGCGGTGGCGATCGTCGAATCGATTCCGGCCACGGGATACCGGTTGGGCCTCGAGGTCGAGCAGTCCATCAAGCAGTCCCGCTCCGAGATCGCATCTCGGATTCAGCGCGAAGCCGCCGTGGAGTTCCCCTCGGGTAGGTCTCAGACGTTGTGCCGTTTGGCGATCACGTTCAAGGCGACGACGCGCGAACGCCGCACCGAGCCGGAGGAAATGGCGGCCGAGCTGGCGCGGCGCTTGCCCGCCGCGTACGAGGACCTGCTCAATGCCGGTGTCGAAGCCTCGCCGATGTCTGCTGAGCAGATCGTCGCGTTCGTGCACCGCAGCTACAACCCGTCCGCGGAGCGCGAGCTCGAGGAACTCGAGATCCTGGACGAGTCTCACGGTATCGATTGGGAGGATGCCGGTCCGGCTGCGGCCGTGACGAAGTGGGATTACTACCGGCACAACGGTGTCGTTTCGGTCGTGTACGAGATGAAGGCGCCGCCGGAGTCGGTGTTCACCGACGAGGTCCTCAAGCCGCTGTTGCGGCCGCACGACGACTTGGATCGTAAGCGTTTGGCGCTCGTGTACCGCCCCTTCTCGGCTGGGGATGCAACCAAGCAGGTCAACCGCGATCACAAGGATGCCCGCGCCGCGGTGAATCAGAAGTCGGGTCTGGTGTCGGCGGCGGCGGAAATGCGGGTGGAGACCACCGAGCAGGCCCGCCAGGAACAGGTCCGCGGTGCCGGTCTGGTGCGTTATTCAGCGCTGATGACGATCACCTGCGCCACCGGGTCGGAGGTACCGAATGCGTCGTCGATCCTCGAATCCTTGTCCGCCCGCGCGATGTTGAAGCTGGTTCGCGCCTACGGAATGCAAGATGCCGCGTTCGCGGCAGGACTCGGTGTCGGGGTGTTGCTGGGTGAGCACACGACCACCTCGAAGATCGCCCGCAACGGCTGAAGGAAGAGGATTCGACATGCTGTGGAAGACCGTGGACGCCGTCACCGGCGACGATCTCGAAAACATCATCGGCAAGTGGGAGTTCGCCGAGCTCGAGGCCCTGGCCGAAGCGATCGACAACGGTGCGGCCTCCGCGCCGTTCCCGCTCTCACCCAAGGCTCGTGCTCTCAAGAAGTGGCGCAAGGTCAACGAGGAGAGAGACGATGCCGACGAGCAGATTCCCGACCCGTCCTGGCGGCGTGCGTTCAGGGCTCTGCCTCGGCGCGGGTTCCGGGACAGCTACATTCGCAGTGACGGCGGCGGCGCGATGGAGACCGTGCTCGCCCCGGTCGAGTACCAGGTGTCGACGATGCACGCCTGTGGTCTCAATCCGTGGATGATCGGTGCCACGGCCCCTACGCTCGGCACTCCGATCGGGATGCATCAGATCACCGGCGATTCCGCCTCGTGCGATGTGCTGACCTGGTTCGCCGAGGGGTTGATCACGAACCCGTCTGCGTTCGTGCTCTCCCTGCCAGGTCTGGGTAAGTCCTCGTTCATCCGCAAGATGTTTCACGGTGCCGTGGCCCGTAATCAGTGCCCGATCGTCGCCGGCGACATGAAGGGCGAGTACGTCGGCGCTACCCAGGCGATGGGTGGTCAGGTCATCACGCTCGGGCACGGCAAGGGCCATCTCAATCCGCTCTCGGCCGGGGCAATGGGCGCCGTTCTCCCACGGCTCGAGCAGCACCTCACGCGACTGCGCAGAGCCGAGCAGACCGCCGCTGCCACCGGGCAGCCGCTGTCGGCAATCGACCCGTTCACGGGCCGGGAGCGGGTGAGCGCCGAGCACATCGAGTCGCTGATCGAGGAAACCAAGCTGGTCGTGCATTCGCGCCAGTTGCAGATGATCACCGCGTTGATCGAACTGATTCGTCAGGAGTCGATCAAGGACTTCGAAAGCTCACTGCTCTCGCGGGCATTGCGGGAGTTGCGGGAGGGCGGCGAGTTCTCGTTCGTCGATCCGCCTCTGGTCAAGGACTTGTCGAAGGCGATCATCGCGGGGTCGCCGCGTCTTCGTAAGGTCGTCTTCGCCCAGTCCGAGCAGCACTACATCGAGATCATCACCCGGTTGGTGCAGTCCCTCGAGGCGCTGCTCGACGGGCCGCTCGGCGACATCTTCGCCGATCACACCAGTGTTCCTCTCGACTTGGATTCGACGGCGATCTGCATCGATGTCTCCGCTATCAGTCGCGGTGACAAGAAGCTGAAGGCAGCGGTCATGCTCAGCTGCTGGTCCGATGCCTACGGGTCGATGGAGGCAGCACATCTGCTCGCCGACGCCGGCCTGGAATCACAGAAATATTTTCTCGCTATTTTGGACGAGCTCTGGCAGGTGCTGGGAGCTGGCGCGGGCATGGTCAACCGCATCGACGAACTCACCCGACTCAACCGCAGCGACGGAACGGGCCTGCTGCAGATCACGCATACCGGCCGTGACCTCGAAACGCTGCCCACCGAGGTCGACGTCAAGATCGCTAAGGGCTTCATCGAGCGTTCCGGAATGGTCATCTGTGGTGGGTTGCCGTCCGGTGAGCTCGATCGACTCTCCGACGTCCTCGAATTCACCACGGCCGAGCGTTCGATGATCACCTCCTGGTCTCGCGGCGCTCCGATGCGCCGAACCAGGCGTGGTCCGCGCCGCAACCCTCCTGGCCTGGGCAAATTCATGATCAAGATCTCCAAGGACAACGTGCCGGGCATACCCGTGCAGACGGTGTTCACGCAGACCGAAATCGAGTTGAAGTTGCACGACACCAACTCCCGCTTCACCGAACTGTTCGAACTCGAGGGAGTGGCGTGAGCAGCCGGTACGGGGACGAGACCCGCGCCTGGGCGGAGAAGACGTTCGCCGAAACCCGCCATCAGTACAACTCCCGCCTCGAATGCTGCCAAGCGATCGCGAAAGTTCTCGGCGCACACGTCAACACGGTGTCGCGGTGGATCGGTGAGAGCTACGGGCCCGCACGTCAGGCACCGCCAGAGGAAGTGACCGCGAAAATGCGGGCCCTGGAAGAAGAAGTGCAGCGGCTACGCCGACAGAACCACGATCTCGCCTCCAGCCGTGGCATCGCCGGCAGAACCCTCGGGCTGGCGTGAAAAAGGGACTCGCTGCGGCGCTGGTATTGATCCTGCCGCTCCTCGTGGTGATCTTCGTCGTGACCTCGGAGGAACCGACGTCGACGGACTGCGTCCCCACAGGCGGTGCACCGGGATCGTCGGTGGCGCAGGGAGTCCCTGCGGGGTCGATGTCAAAGCCGATGCGTTCGGTGGACGCTCACCTGACCTCCGGGTGGCGCACACCGGACCGGCCTGATCACCACGGCATCGACCTGGCGGGCGCGGTCGGTGCACCGATCTTCTCGCTCGCCGACGGGGTGGTCGCCGCCGCAGGTGCCGCGACGGGATTCGGTCAATGGATCGTGATCGATCACCAGATGGACGGGAAGATGTTCTCGACCGTCTACGGGCATATGAACGACGACGGCGTCCTCGTCGGGGCGGGGGACCAGGTCAAGGCTGGTCAGCACATCGCCAACGAAGGCTACAACGGGGAAGTGTCGCCTCCCGGCCCCGGCGGGGCTCACCTGCATTTCGAGGTGTGGGAAGGCGGCAGGCTCACCGGCGGCCACGACGTGGACCCGATGCCGTACTACCAAGCCGCCGCCGAACCCGGCACCGCCGGCCCCGCCCCCACCGCACCGACGACCCCGGGACCGTCGACTCCATCCACGCCTCCGGGTGCAGAAATGGCGGCGCTGCCGACCACTGTCGGATCCGAAGAGCATTGGCAGATCGACACCGTTCGTGTCGCCCGGGCCGTGCACGCGAAGTTCCCGCAGCTGACGGCGATCGGCGGTTGGCGCCCGGTCGACTCCTTCCCCGACCATCCGTCCGGTCGTGCAGCCGACATCATGATCGACAACTACTCCAGCGGCGAGGGCCACAAGCTCGGCGACGCGGTCAAGGACTACCTCTGGGCCCATCGCGAGTACTTCCAGATCGAGTACATGATCTGGCGTCAGGAATACATTCCATCCGACGGCCCCCCGAACCTCATGGAGGACCGGGGCAGCCCCACACAGAATCACTTCGATCACGTTCACGTGACCACGGTCGGACACGGCATGCCCACCGCCGGTCAAAGCTACGGGCCTGCCCCCGACGTGGATGGCTCCACAGCCCCGAAGGCTGCGGGAGACTGCACGATCGGCGGCGCAGATCTGGGCGACGCAGATCTCGCGGGGGGCACGGTGCCGCCTGAGTTCGAGAAATGGCTGGTCATCAGCGCGCAGCAGTGCCGGGAGATCACCCCACCGCTGCTGGCTGGTCAGCTCGAGCAGGAATCGAACTGGAAACCAGGTCAGATCAGCCCGGCCGGTGCCGCCGGTTACACCCAGTTCATGCCCGAGACCTGGAATGCCTTCGGGTATCCGGTCGACGAGAACGGCAACCGGAGCGGGCCAGCCGGCGCGGGGGATCCCAACGACATCGCCGATGCGGTGATGGCCCAGGGCGCCTACGACTGCTACGTCGCCGACTACCTACGGCCCTTGCACGGAAGTGGGCAGGTCACGGGAGATCCGATCGACACCATGCTCGCCGGGTACAACGCCGGTCCCGGTGCGGTCGAGCAGTACGGCGGGATTCCCCCGTACGCCGAAACCCAGGCGTACGTCGTCGACATCAGAGAACGCATGACCCGCTACGACGCCGCCCTCGCGGGCAAGAACTAGGAGAACAGCGATGAGAGAGAACAAGGGCATCGCGATCGTCATCGGTGTCGTGGTGGCGCTCGTGTTGATCGTCGGAGTGGTGTTCGCGGTCCGTCAGAGCGTCGGCAACGATGCCGGCCCCGCAGCCGCGGAAGGCCACGACTCCCACCACCACCACCACGAGGATCCGCTGTCCCCGCAGCACGCGGATCCGCAGACCGTGGCCACCAACGCCATGTCGATGATCTTCTCCTGGCAACCGGCCCGGGACCGGTCCGGTTGGGAGGCGCTGAACCGCGCCGGACAAGCGGATCTGCTGACCGGCGTGCTCGCGAAAGCCGCTACCACCGAACCGACCCCGCTTCCGAGGCCGGCGGCCGAGTGGGCGGCGTGGTCACGTAGCGGGGACACCCTCACCGCCGCGGCGACGGCGGAATCTGCGCCCTCGATCAACGGCACGACCGCCACGGTCGACGTCCGTATCCGGCAAGTCGTGCTTCACCCGGACGGCGGATCGACGCCGTACAAGACCTCGGCCGCGGAGGTGACCCTCGAGAAGGATGCTTCCGGGACCTGGCGGGCCGCGAACTACCGGATCGAAGAAACCAGATGACGAATGCCGCTGTAGCTGCACCTAATTCACCCACTTGCCCTCGATGCACACAGGAAGTGACTCATGGCTGAGAAATTGCACACCCGCGATCCCCACAAGTCGGATCTCGGCATCTACCTCGTCGGCGGGCTCGTCGGGGTCGCGGTCGCCGCGGTCTCGGTGATCGGAATCTCGGTGCGGGTGGGATCGTCCTGGGCCGGTATCGACCAGCAGGTGCCGGGAAATCCGATCGACGCCGGGTTTGCCGTGATGAACGGCAAACTGATCTGGCCAGTGCAGGCAACCGTGATGGCCGCCGCCGTGGCGGTGGTCGTGTTCGTTGTCATCGGCGTGTGCTCGTGGTGGTGGGCGGACCATAGGTCCAAGCGCCGCAGCAAGACGCCGGCCGGGTTGGCGACGTTGAAAGACCTGCGGGTCGCCAAGCTCGACGAAGCCTCGGCGCGTAAGGAGGGCCGGTTCCTGCGCCCCTCACTCGAGGGCATCTCGGACAAGGACATCGAGACCGCGGAGCTGGCGTTGCGCCTGGGTTTCCTGCACAACTCCAAGCACCCGGTGTGGGTGTCGACGAAGGACGCGATCTACGTCGAGGGTGCAGCACAGCAGGGTAAGTCGTCCCGTTTGGCGGTTCCGATGGTGCTCTCGGCTCCCGGTGGTTGCCTGATCACGTCGACGAAGGTCGATGTCTTGCATCAGACTTGGCTGCCGCGGTTTTTGCGCGGTGAGGTCGTCGTGTTCGATCCGGAGGACATTTCCGGGTGGCCGGATCGGATCACATGGTCGGTGATCGCCGGGTGTGAGGACGCGGACGTGGCGATCCGCCGCGCTGCCGCTTTGGTGGCGGCGAAGCCGAAGACCGCGAAGTCGAGCGGGGACGGGGATTTCTTCGATCAGAAGGCAGCGACCCTGCTGCGGTGCTATTTGCACGCGGCCGCGCTCGGGGGCATGCGCCTCTCGGACGTGGTGCAGTGGTGCGAGTCCACGGACGCGGAGGATGCCCGGGCAATCCTCGACGAGCGTCATCCGGAGTGGGCACGCACCCTCGCCGAGATCCTGGATGCGAAGTCGGAGAAGACGACGTCGAGCATTCTGATGGTGCTGACCTCGGTGATGGAGCCGTTGGCCTCGCCGTCGTTGCTGGCGGCGGTCGATTGCCCGGCCGCGGAGTCGTTCGACGTGCGGGACTTCGTCGATAAGGGCACCGGCACCATGTATGTCCTCTCCGAAGGCGGTAACGGGTCGGTGGCACCGTTCGCGGCCGCGCTGGCTGCGGAGGTGTTCTTCGTGGCGAACAAGCTCTCGCAACGCCGAGCCGGCCGCAAGCTGGACCCGTCGCTGCGTCTGGTCTTGGACGAACTCAATAACGTTGCGCCGATTCCGGAACTGCCCGCCAAGATGTCGGACTCGGGGGGCCGCGGAATCCAGTTGGTCGCGTTCACCCACAACTTCTCGCAGACCGAACGTCGGTGGGGCCGCGAAGGCGCGAAGGAACTCGCTGGTAGCGCCAATATTCGGCTGATCCTGCCCGGTCTGCTCGACACCGCGACACTCAAGGAAGTCTCGACGCTACTCGGCTCCATCGAAGAGTTCGTGCTCTCGGCGCCGACGCCGCGTGGACGGGGAATGGGCGCTGCGCGGGGCGGAAGCCTGCACCGCCGCCAGGTGATGGAGGAATCGGCGATCCGCGAACTCGAAGAGGGCACGGCGTTGATGATTCGCCGCAACAACAAAGCCGTCATGCTCGACCTTCCCGGTTTCTGGGAGGACCCACAGATCAATGAGGTCGTCGCCGCGTCGGAAAGGCAGGCGGCCGTCGTCATCGAGCAGGGTTTCGTGTCCACCTCCGCCCCGATCGAAGTCACCCCGCTCAGCTGAACAATGTCTCGCTTGCCCATCGAATTCCCTAGCCGAAGAAGGAGTTGTGCTCATGGTTCAAGGTCGTCGCAGCAGCACGAAGTCACGCAGTTCGTCCTCGTCGTCACAGCAGTGGGACGAAGTCGGTAAAGCAGTCAAGGCCGGCGCGGACGAATTGCGTGCGTTGACCACCCACTCACAGCTCTACCAGTGGGCGAAGGAACACAAGTTCGCGACCGCGTCGATGTTCCCGAAGTTCAAGACCGAGCTGAACAAGCGGCTCGACATCGATTACGACGAGCTGCGGTCGATCGCACAGCGTGAACGCTTCGCCCAGATCGAAGCAGCCGCCGTAGACGGTCGGTTGGTGGAACTGTGGGCGGCCGGTGACGACGAAGTCTCCTCGTATGCGGTGTGCGGGCCGGACGGATTCGTGGCCTGGTACGGAGAGTTCTTCGAGGACGACAAGATCCGCAAGGAAGGCGATCAGAACTCGGCGGACCTCTCGGCCGCCGGCAAAGCGGTGTTCCTGGCAGGCAAGGTCCGCGAAGAACTCGAGGTCGACGCACTGACCGTGCGGATTCACGTTCTCAACCATCACGTTCGCAGTGAGGACCTCATGCGGGCAGCTCTCGGCGCGGGAGTGGTGGTGGAGATCGACGTCGACGACGACACCACCGCGCTGGACTGGTGCCGCGAACCGGGATCGAAGTCCTGGCGGGAAACGAAACTCGAACGCCTCCTCGCCCGCGACACCGACACCGACACAGGGGAAGACACCGGTCAGGACGAGTCAGACACCATCGACGACACCGACGAAGACGGGGCAGGTGGTCAGTGATGGAGGCCGCCACCGGTCACGAGCCCACGATGTTCTACCCGAGCGGGCTCGTCGACTACCGCGTGGGGCACACGACCGAGCGTGTGCAAATGCTCGCCACACACGATCCGATCGTCGACGCCGAGGACTGGGAACGCAGCATCGGGCAGCTATTGGACTGGTTTCTGCGGACCGGTCCGGTGCTTGCCCTCACCCTGCTCGGTCAAACGGACTGCGCGCAAGTGCTTCGCGATCTTCCCGAAGTGCATACCCAGGATGTGTTGAAGCGGCCTGCGCTCCTGCGCAAGTACGACGCCGCGCTGACATCGGGGAAAGAGGTGATGGAAGCTGCCGCTCGCGATCGTCGACGGCCGTACGACTCGGCCGATCCATTGGCCGCCTCGTCTTCGCCTCTTGGTGAGTCCGCGCAGCTCACACAGTTGGTGCAGGACGTCCACACGGACGCGTACAAGATGCTGGTGCCGACCCGTTCGAAGGCCGGATTGCGGGCAGGCAACCTGCTCGCAGCCGGCCTTATCTCGGCCGATCTCGGCCCCGAGCTGACCGCCGAGTCGTACGCGCACGAGATCGACATGGATCTGCGGATCGCGTTCTGGGAGAGAGTCGACTCCGCGTTCTGGGTGCCACGGCGGAGCATCGCCGCGACCGAGGGTCGGTGTGAGCACCAGACCCGGGAGTATCACCGCTGCACCGGACCGATGAGCAAGAGAACGGATATTGTTGCGGCACAAGATGATGCCCGTATACGCCAGGTCGGGTGTGTACCGGCGACCCTGCAACGGAAAGTGAGTCGAGACGGTGGATGACGAATTCGACGACGAGCAGCTCGAGGACGATGTCCCTGCGCGGGTGTACCGGTGGGTCGATCTCGATGGGGAGCAGGCGGCGGAGCTGTGGGCGGAGCTGATCGCGTGGGTGGGGTGGTTCCGGCGCCGGTATGCCGTGACCGGCTCGGATGCGGTGATTCCGCCGTGCTGGTTCCGCCATCCCGTGGCGGTCGAGGAGTTGACGGCGCTGATGGTCGCGCACCAGAGCGCCTACACCCTCGACGAGCCGGGATCGGAGCTTGCAGCGTTCCATGTGCAGTGGCTCTGGCCGACGTTGCGCGATCTCCCGGTCCGGGCCGGATACAAGCGGTGCTCGGACTCGAAGTGCTCGTTCAACGCGCCGGAGGTGGTCGATGACCATGGTTTGGGGGAGTGGGTTAGCGACGACATCGCCGCCCGGCGATGACTTTCTGCGTCACGAAAACTGCCGTTGAGCTGCATATATACTTGGTGTTTCCCTGTAAAGTGATGGAAGCGATCGAACGTATCGCACGGGAGGGCTGGGGCCCCATGACCACTGCGCATAAGGTCACCACACGCACCGCATCACGCGGTGTCGAAGAGTCGATTCAGTTCGCCGCCGCGGGGGTTCGTCTCGCCAGCGGCACCGTCACCGAGGCCGACAAGGCAGCTGCACGCCGCGTCGCGCGGGGTGTGAGCACGCCGGAGCAAGAGTTGGCGGCGTTCCGCCAGGAGCTCGAGCTCTGATCGTCCGTTGCCTGCGACAACTTCACAGTTCGTTCCAATCGGAAGCCCGATATCCCTGAGGGGAGATGCCGCACCGAGTTGACGCACTGGACGTCACCGGGGCTGAGGCGGCCACGGCACGGTTCATCTCGTCGGACGCAGGCTGGGCCATCTGCCAACTATTTCCATTCAAGCAGGTACACGGGTACGAGCGAGTCAAGCCTGAGGCCATTCTGAAGCTGAGAGAACTGAGATGAGAACCAAGATCGCCGTGGCGGTGGCGGCTGCAGCACTTGCTGTGGTCACCGGCTGCGGCAGCAACAACGGCGGGACAGGCCCCGGTCGTATCGAGACACGGGCAGACGACAAGCGCTTCGAGTCCGTCCTGGAGCGGGAGAACGTGCCCATCAAGGCGAAGGACGCCGTCAAGACGGCACATAACATCTGTGAGGACTTCGCCAACAGCACCGACAACCCGGAGAACGTGGACCCGTTCGAGGTCTACCGGATCGTCCAGAGCGCGGCTATCAAGACCGACCTGAGTGTGGAGGATGCGTCCATGTTGGTCGTAGCGAGTGTCGAGGCCTACTGCCCGGAATACAAAGCGGGGTTCCAGAAATGAACTAACCACGGCCGTCGATCAAGGCCAGATGGCCTTTCAGGGCAGTGATGCCTTCGGCCCCTGGATCAAGGTCCGAGGTCACATAGCAAGGTCGGCGATGAAGGCAGCTAAGACCCCTACGCACCAGTCGAGCACACCCGGACTATCCCGGCGACCCCGGACGAGCATCGAGGCCATCAGAGCAGCAGCAGCGATGAGTACGCAGACAATGATCTTTATCCCTGGCATCATGCGCCACAGTGAAGCCTGGACCTCCGGCCAAAATCAACGTGATCTGTGGATAACTCCAATTGCTCGCAGTTCTGCTTGTAGACCTTAGTGTTGGTCTCATGTTGTTGAGTGGTTGGCAGCAGGCGTTGACTGTGTTGCTCACGGTAATTCCGGGATTTGTGTATCAAGGTGCACGTGCACATTTTCGGGGTCCGACGCCGGATGAACGCGAGATCGGTGTTCGCATTCTGCGAGCTTTGGCGTTGTCGGGGATCTTCGCCCTTCTGTACGTGGGCGTTCTTGGCTCAAGTTTGACGTCGAAGCTCTCCGATCCGGTGAAGTATCTCGATAACCCGCATTGGTCGGCGTTGTGGGCCTTCCTCATGGTTTTCGCCATTCCGTTCCTCGCCGCGTTGATCGTCCATCTGTGGAGCAGTAGGAGGCAGTCTCCCGGGGTCCACTGGAGCAAGTTCTTCCGCGTCTACAACCCTGTGCCCACCGCGTGGGACTTCGCCAATACCCGGCTTGAGCCGGGTTTCGTGAGGGTCCTGACCAAGGAGGGGCTCTGGATCGGGGGCTATGCCGGTGAGCAGTCGTTCTTCACTAGTTACCCGGAGAGTCGGGAAGTGTTCGTCGAAGAAGCATGGGTAATCGACAACGACGGCGAGTTCAAGGAGCCGATCTCCGCTTCGGCTGGAATGTGGGTCCGGTGTGATGATGCGCAGCTCGTGCAGTTCCTCAGGCCAGTCCCGCCAACGTGATCGTGCACTGGAACGCTCGGGTAGCGGGGTGCGGAACTGCGGCTTTCCGTGGATACTCGACGTCAGGCCAGATGTCGACGGCCTCGAGGAGGAATCTCGGTGAGTGAGACCAAGAAAAGCGAGGGCTGGCTGCCGCCACGCACGGGTGGGTACGTCCCTGAGCGAAAGAGTGGCTCGGTCCCGATCCGTGCGGGAGCAGCGAAGACGACGGTGCGCGCAGTTCCACCCAAAGGTGGTGGCGGTGTCGGAAACATCCATCGGAAAAACCGAGATGACCGGTCGCGATGAAGGAGAACTTCGAGCATCCGGGTGCCTGATGGAACGTTCGGTGCGCAGCCCATCACGCGAATGGTCGATCGAGGTGACGGGACGGAGAAACGAGGCGGATCCAGTCCCAGGCGCCGGCGGCAACCTCCTCCACCACCGCCTCCACATACTCCACCTCCTGGCGGCGGTGGCGTGAGCCAGAAACCTAAGTAGACACAAGTAAGACCCCGAACAGAACATCGTTCGGGGTCTTACTTCGTCTGGAGGTCAGCGTTCCAGTCCGCGGCCGCGTTGCTTCTGCTGCTCGGCTTGCTCGCGTTGGCGGGCGAGCATCATGGCGCGGTTGTTGCGTTCCTTCGCCTGATGCGGCCGGGTCGTGTCCTTCTCGGCGATCTGTTCGCGCTGGGAGATCTCGGCCGCAGTCTGCTCGGGAGTGAGGTCACGTCGGCGTTCTTGTTCGGCGGTGATAGCGGTGTCCTGCCCGGCGAGTTGCTGTTGCTGGGTGTCGATCCGTTCGAGGGCTTTGTCGGCGGTGTTGAGGGCCTGGCGGTCGTGTTCTTCGGCTTCGCGGAGCGCCGCGGGCAGCTGCTTGTCCGCTTCGGCGGCGGCGGCGGCGACCTGGTCCCATTGGTGAGCGGGTGCGATCGCTTCGGCGTTGGTGCGGGCGATTTTGAGCTGCTCGACTGCGGCTGCACGTTCGGCGGCGAGAGCGCCGATCTTCGCTTCGAGTTCGGCTCGTTTGCTGCGGGCGAGGCGTCCGGTGCCGGCGAGTTCGGTGCGGGCGCGGTCGATTGCGGTGTCGACGCGGCGCACTGCTTCGGTGCGGGTTTCGATCGCCGCGCGGGCTTGGTCGAGTGCGTGTGCGGGTGCGGTGATGCGGTTGTGTTCGCGGCGCACGTTCTCGGTGCGGCTGCGCGCGATTGCTGCTGCGCGGGTCGCTGTGGTGAGGGTGCGGAGCTGTTCGAGGTGGCGTTGTTTCGCGGCGATATGGCGGCGGGCGGCGACGAGTTTGGCTCCGCTGAGTGCGCGTAGGCCGGTGAGTTGGTGCGGCGCTGCGGTGCGCGGTTCCCGGGTCGTGGTGGGTTCGGTCTCGTGGTCGCGCTGCGCCGGTGCGGCGCGCGTCTTTCCGCGTCGGGTGATGGGTGCGGTCTCGACGGGGCGGGGTTGGGCGGCGGTGCGCGTCGTTTCCGGCGAGCGTTCCGGCTGCGGCGCAGGGGTGGGTGTGTCGAGGGTGTCGAGGTAGTCGCGTAGCTCGGTGGCGTAGGCGGCGAGGGCGCGGTCGATGTGGCTGATCGGTTCGCGGGTGGCGGGCTGCGCGGCCGCGGTGGGGGCATCGCCGAGGGTGCGGATGCGTTCGAGCAGTGCGGTTCCGTAGCCGTCGATGCGCTCGGGGCCTTGTTCGGTGATGGTGGCCACGAGGGTGTGGGGGTCGCGGCCGCCGTGGATTTCTGCGTCGGCGACGGCTGCTAGTAGTGGGGTCCACTGTCCGTCGTCGCGGATCGCGTCGACGACGTGAGCGGGGAGCGCCGATTCGAGCAGTGACGCGGCGTCACCTTCCGCGATACGGGCAAGGGCAGCGTTGTAGGCGGACTGTTGCGGGTGCGTGTACTCGAGGTCGACGGGGCGCAGGCCGTCGAAATCTGTCGCGGTGACGGTGGGGGAGCTGCCGATCTGGTCGCGCATTCGGGCGGCGAATTCTCGCAGGGAGTGATCGCTGCCGGGGTGGGTCGGCGGGAGGATCGCCAGCTGGTCGTCGGCGAGTTCAGGTGTCGGCACGCTCTTGAGTCGGCCGAGCAGGGCACCGGGAACGTTTCCGACGGTGGCGAGTTCACGGTCGGTGGCCGCGGTGAGAATGGGGGCGATGTCCGCGCCGTGGGTGGCGAGTTCCCGTACCCGTGCGACGAGGGAATCGAAGCCGTCCTGCTTCTTCGCGGTGGCCAGGATGGTCGCCGGCAAGGTGCGGTCGAGCAGGTGCAGGGCGTAGTCGGTGCCGAGTTTGACGGCGGCCACGTCGTAGTAGGTCTGGAAGCGGCCGGGGTCGCTGGCGCGGTCGAGTGCTTCGCGTAGTTGTTCGGTCGCGGAGATCTCTTCGCCGCGGCGATCGAGGATCTCGGCGAACACACCGCCCCGGGTGGCGACGGGGTCCGGTTGGTGGTCGAGGTCGCCTTCGGGCAGCTCGTCGGTGACGAGGTAGGCGTAGTTTCCGTGGCGGCCGCGGGTGAGCGCGACGTAGCCGGCTTCGCGGGTGACCGATGCTCCGAGTAGTGAGCGGGCCACGTCGACTGTCATGCCCTGGGCGCGGTGAATTGTGTGCGCGTAGCCGAGTTCGGTGTGCTTGGCCAGGTACCAGTTCGGGAGGGTGACGGTACCGCCGTGGCGTTTGTGGACGGCGATGACGCCGTGCTTGGTGACGGCCTGCACGGTCCACAGGTCACCGTTCTGGATGCGGCGGCCGGGGCGGGTTCCACCCGCCGAGGTGATGCTGGTTTCGTTGCGGCGGGTGACGATGATGTCCCCGACGTAGGCGTGGTCGCCTGCCGCGAGAGCTGCGTGTGCACCCTGCGTGACGGTGCCGTCGACCAGGTGGATCGCCTGCGCTGCTTGGTTGAGGGACTGCACGTCGGCGGTGGTCGGGGCGAGCATCACCGAAGTCGATCCGGCGGCGGTGTCGGCGAGGTGATCGCGCAGGAGTGTGTCGAGTAGTTCGTCTCGGCTGCCTCCGAAGAGGCGGCCACGGTCCTCGTACCATCCGATGACGGAGTGCTCGCCCTTGCGCAGTGCGAGGGAGATTTCGCGTTCGTCGGAGTCGCTGAAGCGGACGACTTCTTCGAGTTCGGGTGCTCGGGTATCGCGGGCGAGGAGGCCGAGTGCGCCGCCAGCGTTGACGGCAGACAACTGTGCGGGGTCACCGATCAGCCGGACGACGGCACCGTGTTGGGCGGCGATCTGCACGAGGGTGTCGAGCTGGTGCGTCGATGCCATACCGGCTTCGTCGACGAGCAGCATCGTGCCGCGGCTGATCTGGACGTCGGCACCGTTGCGGGCGCGGGTGAGGATGTCGTCGATGGTGCGCCCGCGTACTCCGATGTCCTCTCCGAGCACGCTCGCCGCTGCTGCAGACGGTCCGAGCGCGATCACCTCGCGGCCCTGCGCCTGCCATGCGTCGGTGACCGCTTTCATGGCGGTGGTCTTGCCGGTTCCCGCGGGGCCGATACCGACAGCGAGAAGCGGTTCGGTGGTCGCGAGGTTACGTGCCAGGGCGATCTGTCCCTTGTTGAAGGGGCGGCCCTCGAGGTCTTCGCGGTAGGCGAGGGCGGTCTCGAAGGCGGTGTCGGAGACGGTGAACACGGTCGGGGTGTGGGCGGCGTTCAGGAGTCGTTGCTCGGCGTCGAGCATTGCGTTGCTGGTGTAGCGGGCCTTCTGGTGATCGGTGAGAGTGGACTCACCGTTGGCGCGGGTCAGTGCCGTGGGCATCTCGTCGAGGGAGATGTCGATGAGGAGGGAGTCGCGGTGCAGGGCGCGGTTGACGACGATCTCGACGGCTGCGCTGGCTTGTTGCTCGGACGGGAACTTCACGCGCGCGAGCATGTCCTCGGCGACGGTGCGGACGTTCGCCTCGGTCCACGTACTGCGGTGCAGGGACACCCGTTCGACGACGGATGTGGCCATGTCGTCGGCGTCGAACTGGTTGACGTCGATGAACGGTTCGTCCTGTGAGAGGGCAGCCGCGAGGACGGTGTCGATGCCACCGGGGCCGAGTATGTTCTCGGCCTGCTGCCGCCATTCCTCGCGCATCGCGGCCAACGATCTGGGGGTTTGCTTGCCGGATCGGGTTTCCAGGGTGGCGCGTTGCACCAGGGATACCTGCACAACTTTCGACGGATTCTTGCCGTGTTCGGCGCGGTATTCGGCCATCAGTTCGTTGGCGCGTTCCATGATCTGTGGGCGGCGAGAGAATCCCTCGAGAAGCTCTTGGGGCATCCCGGCGATATCGCGGACGGGTTGCTTGTTCTCGCCGCGTGAGCGGTCCTCGAACGCGACGGGGAGTGCGCGGCTGATCTTGTCCGCAACGATGCGGTTGTAGCGGGCAGCGCCTGCGACGGCGATACGGTGCAGAGGTCTGGCGTCGAGGGACGACCAGTTTCCGTCGATGCCGCGGACCTTGTTCGAGACGGCGCAATGGGTGTGCAGGTTGGGGTCGCCGTTGCGGTTGTCGAAGTGGTCGAACTGGGCGATGACCAGTCCGTGAGTGTCGGCTTGCTCGACACCGGCGGTGCCGCGGCGGGTCAGCGCGGCTTCGGATTCGATCCACGCGATGGTCTCGTTGACCGCCTCTTTGTGGGCCTTCTCGATGGCGATACGTACGTCGTCGCCGCCGAGTCCCCACAGGACCGAGACGCTTTTCGCTGGTGTGAACACGAGGTCGTATCCGGCGACGGGCTGGCGAATCTTCGACTCTTGAGCGGCCATGAAGCGGACGAGTTCGCCTTTGGTCGCCGCTGATTCTCCGTGCTGCTGGTGGAAGTGTTTCGCGGCGATCTGGAAGCGCATTGCGTCGCGTTCGTCACGGGTCGGTGCCTTTCCGGTCTCCTTGCGGTGTGCGTCCAGGGCGGCATTCAGCTCGTTGACGAAGGGGACATCGTTCTTAAACCTCGGGAAGGCGCGGCCAAGTTTCTGCGCTTCGAGCGCAGCGTGTGGGGCCATCCCGGCGGCGATGGCTTGATCGAAAAGTAGGTCGGCATTGGGGTGCAGTCCTTCGCCGAACAGGGCGCGCATCTGCTCTTCCGAGACCTGACCGGACAAGTCGAGGTCGTCGATTCCTTTGCCGATCCAGAGGCCCGGTGGCGTGCCTTCGGCGACGTAGTAGTCGGCCAAGTTCTGGCCTCGACCGATCTCGCGGTCACCGCTGGCGACTTGTCGGGTGAGGTAGGTATAGCCGTCGCCGGCGTGTAGCCGGTGGAGCGTCATCACGACGAAATCACGCTCAGATCGCGTCGCGCCACAGGCCTTTCGGCACGCTGACGGAGCGGTCGCGGGGGCCGACTGTGGTCATCTTTGACGCCACTCGAGTCCGCACTACCAGCACCGCCGGAGAGCGACTTGAGCGTCATCATGAGGTACAGCTTCCCCTAGGCCCACGGCAAGTGCAAATGGTGTA